>NZ_JRVI01000045.1:0-14971 GCF_000783375.1 Sphingomonas sp. Ant20 | reverse complement strand
CGCGCCGGCACGATCGTCCGGCGGCTGCGCGCGTTCGTCGAGGGCGGCGACACCGCGCTTCGCGTCGAACCGCTCGCCGCGCTCGTCGAGGAGGCGATCAGCCTGGGGCTGCTGGGCGCGCACGAGGCGGGGATCACGGTCACCACCGATATCCGCCAGGGCGCCGATCTGGTGCGCGTCGACCGCATCCAGATCCAGCAGGTCCTGGTCAATCTGATCCGCAACGCCATCCAGTCGATGGCCTGCGCACCCGACAAGCGGCTGACGATCGCGACGCTGGCGGATCGCGAAGGCTGGGTGCGGATCAGCGTGGCCGATACCGGTGCGGGCATCGATCCGGCGATCCGCGAGCGCCTGTTCGACGCGTTCTCAACGACCAAGAGCGACGGCATGGGCCTTGGCCTGTCGATCTGTCGGACGATCGTCGAGGCGCATGGCGGCCGGATCTGGGTCGAACCGACATGCCCCGCCGGTACCGCCTTCCACTTCACGATACCGCTCGCCACACAGGATGTTGTCGATGGATGAGACCAGCCGCGTCGTGCACGTCGTCGACGACGATCCCGCGATCCGCCAGTCGGTCGGCTTCCTGCTGCGCAAGGCGGGCTATGCGGTCGAGACGCATGTGTCGGGCACGCAGTTCCTGAAGCACGTGACGCGCGAGGCGCGTGGCTGTGTCCTGCTCGACGTGCGGATGCCCGATATTGACGGGCTCGAGGTCCAGGCGACGCTGGCGCAGCGGGGCATAGCCCTGCCCGTGATCATGCTGACCGGGCACGGCGACGTCGCGCTCGCGGTGCGCGCGATCAAGGCGGGGGCGATCGAGTTTCTGGAAAAGCCGTTCGAGCGCGCGACCCTGCTCGCGGCGATCGAGACTGCACTCGCCAAGGCCGCGCGGATCGGCCGCGACCAGCTCGCCGCGGCCGAGGCCCGCGTCCTGCTCGCGGCGCTGACCCCGCGCGAGCGCGACGTGCTCGACGGGATGGTGCTGGGTCGACCGAACAAGCTGATCGCGTTCGATCTCGACATCGCGACGCGGACGGTCGAGGTCCACCGCGCCAATCTGATGGAAAAGCTGATGGCGCGCAGCCTGTCGGACGTGCTGCGCATCGCCTTTGCCGCGGGTCTGGGCGAGACGGCCGACCCGGCCTGAGCGCCCCCCCGTGTTTTACGTACAGACCGGGTCCGCGGGTCCTGTCATCGAAGATCCGACAAGGATCGACGATGACTCCACCGGCCCCGTTTCTGCCTACCAGCCCGGGTATCTCGCTGGTCGACGGCAATCCCGCGCGACGCCGCGCGCGGCAGATCCTGCTACTGTCCGAACGCTATCGGGTACGGTCCTATGCAAGCTGTGCGGCCCTGGTGTCCGATCCGGCATCGCGCGACCATGCGTGCATCATCCTCGATCTCTCCGATCCCCGGCTCGCGGGGCAGGATGACGACGGCATGGCGGCGCTCGCCGCGATGCGGGGCCTGGGCTGGGCTGGCCGGGCGATCCTGCTCGACGCGCGGGTGCCGTCGCCGGACCTGATCGCCGCGGCGGCCCGTCAGGGTGACCGGATCCTCGACCGCGCGACCACCGACGGTGCGCTGCTCGCGGCGATCGCGGCCGCCATGCTGACGCTCGCCGGCTAAGGACGCCGCGCGGATCGATGGGGTCAGCGTGAGGGTGGGCCGATCGCCGCCTGGCTGAGACGGGCGGCATGACGGGCGATCTCGTCATCCTCGCGCGAGGCGACGATCCGGATTGCCATGCCCGGCAGCCATGCCAGGCCGGTACCGATCGCCTGCTGGGTCGCGCGGTCATGTTCGCCGATCCCGCCGGTCAGCACGAGCAGGTCGAGCCCCCCGAGCGTCGCAGCCATCGCTGCGATCTGCTTGCAGACCGATCGCTCGAACATCCGAATCGCGAGGTCGGCATTGGGGTTGCTCCCGGCCGCCGCGCGCAGCACGCGCATGTCCCCCGACAATCCCGAGATCCCCGCCATTCCCGAATCGTGATCGATCATCGTCGCCAGTTCATCAGCCTCGAGCCCGGTCTCGCGGAGCAGGTACAGCAGGATGCCGGGGTCGATATCCCCCGTCCGCGTGGCCATCGTCACCCCGCCTGATGGCGTCAGCCCCATGCTGGTATCGACCGATCGCCCGTCGCGCACCGCGGTGACGCTCGCCCCGTTGCCGAGATGCGCGATGACGAGGCGCGACGGCACGCCGCCCCCGAGCTGCGCCAGGATCGATTCGCACGACAGGCCGTGAAAGCCGTACCGCCGCACCCCGCTCGCACGGTATCGGCGCGGGATCGGAAGGACCTGCGCGACATCGGGCAGATCGGCATGGAAGGCGGTGTCGAAACAGGCGACCTGCGGCATCCCGGGATAGCGCGCACGTGCGGCCGCAATCAGTGCGAGCGCCGCCGGACCATGCAGCGGCGCGAACGCACAGGCCGCGACCAGATCCGCGGTCACCGCATCGTCGATCAGGCAATGCGCGGTACGATGCGGGCCGCCATGGACGATCCGGTGGCCGATCGCGCTTGGCGCCGGGCTGTCCCGCAACGCGGCGTCGAGCGCGTCGAGGACCGAAGCGTGACCGTCGGCGGTCTCGATCGTCCCGCCGACGAGCAACGCGGGGTCCGGGTCGACGGCGTAGAGCCCGTATTTCACCGTCGACGACCCGCTGTTCAGCGCGAGGATCAGCGCGCCCATTGCCAGTCGCGCACCTCCGGCAGATCGTCGCCCTGTTCGGCGATGTACAGCTTGTGCCGTTCCATCGTCGTCCAGTAGCGCGCGGTTTCGCGCGGGACGCGGTCGCGGAACCGCGGGATCCGCTCGATCGCGTCGAGCGCGAGCCGGTACCGGTCGAGATCGTTCAGCACGACCATGTCGAACGGCGTCGTCGTCGTGCCCATTTCCTCGTAGCCGCGGACATGGATGTTGGCGTGGTTGGCGCGGCGGTAGGTCAGCTTGTGGATCATCGCCGGATAGCCGTGGAACGCGAAGATCACCGGTGTGTCGCGCGTGAACAGCGCATCGAACTCGCGCTCGTCGAGGCCGTGCGTATGTTCGGATCGCGGCTGCAGCACCATCAGGTCGACGACATTGACCACCCGGATCCGGATATCGGGGACATAGGCACGCAGCAGCGTCACCGCGGCCAGCGTCTCGAGCGTCGGCACGTCACCCGCACACGCCATCACCACATCGGGCTCGGCATCGTCGCCCGCCCAGTCCCAGATCCCGGCACCCGCGGTGCAGTGCCGCACCGCCGCGTCGATCCCCAGCCATTGCCATTCGGGCTGTTTGCCCGCGACGATGACGTTCACATAGCCGCGGCTGCGCAGGCAATGGTCGCCGACCGACAACAGGCAGTTGGCGTCGGGGGGCAGATAGATCCGCGTGACCTCCGCGGTCTTGTTGGCGACGTGATCGATGAACCCCGGGTCCTGATGCGACAGGCCGTTGTGGTCCTGCCGCCAGACATGCGACGTCAGCAGATAGTTGAGCGACGCGATCGGCCGCCGCCACGGGATGCCGCGCGTCACCTTCAACCATTTGGCATGCTGGTTGACCATCGAATCGACGATGTGGACGAACGCCTCGTAACAGGAAAACAGCCCGTGGCGGCCGGTGAGCAGATAGCCCTCGAGCCAGCCCTGGCACAGATGCTCGCTCAGCACCTCCATCACGCGGCCGTTGGCGGTCAGATGCTCGTCGACCGCCTCGACCTCAGCCATCCAGACCTTGCCCGACACGTCATAGACATCGGCGAGACGGTTCGACGCGGTCTCGTCGGGGCCGAACAGGCGGAAGTTCACGCTCGGCATGTTGAGCTTCATCACGTCGCGCAGATAGCGACCGAACACCCGCGTCGCCTCGGCCATGACCGTGCCCGGCGCGTCGACCGGCACGGCATGCGCGCGGAAGTCGGGCAGCGACAGCGGCACCATCGTCTCGCCGCCATTGGCATGCGGGTTCGACCCCATCCGCCGATGCCCGGTCGGCG
This sequence comes from Sphingomonas sp. Ant20, assembly GCF_000783375.1. Taxonomy (NCBI): domain Bacteria; kingdom Pseudomonadati; phylum Pseudomonadota; class Alphaproteobacteria; order Sphingomonadales; family Sphingomonadaceae; genus Sphingomonas; species Sphingomonas sp. Ant20. The sequence continues at coordinate 10,966 of NZ_JRVI01000045.1, read as the reverse complement.
CGAGCGAGGCGTAGATGTCGAGGAACTTGCCCGTCGCGTCGAACAGCTCTTCGGGACGGTAGCTGCGCATCCACTCTTCGAGCAGCCGCAGATGCTCGGGGTCCTTGAAGTCGGCGATCGGGACCTGGTGCGCGCGCCACGTGCCTTCGACCGGCTTGCCGTCGACGGTCTTCGGGCCGGTCCATCCCTTAGGCGTGCGGAACACGATCATCGGCCAGCGCGGGCGTTCGGGCGTCGCGCCGGGGGTGCGTGCCGCGGCCTGGATCGCCTGGATCCTCGCCAGCGCGGTGTCGAGCGCGGCGGCGAGCTGCTGGTGGACGAGCGCGGGGTCGCTGCCGCCGACATAGAGCGGCTCATGCCCATAGCCGCGCAGCAGCGCGTCGAGCTCGTCCTCGTCGATCCGCGCGAGGATCGTGGGGTTCGCGATCTTGAACCCGTTGAGATGCAGGATCGGCAGGACTGCGCCGTCGCGCGCGGGGTTGAGGAACTTGTTCGAATGCCAGCTCGCCGCCAGCGCGCCCGTCTCCGCCTCGCCATCGCCGATCACGCAGGCGACCAGCAGGTCCGGATTGTCGAACGCCGCGCCATAGGCGTGCGCCAGCGAATAGCCGAGCTCGCCCCCCTCGTGGATCGATCCCGGCGTCTCGGGCGCGACATGGCTGGGGATTCCGCCCGGCCAGGAGAATTGCCGGAACAGCCGGTGCATGCCCGACCGGCTGCGCTCGATCGCGGGATAGCGCTCGGTATAGGAGCCCTCGAGATAGGTGTGGGCGACCAGCCCCGGCCCGCCATGCCCCGGCCCGATGATGTTGATCATGTCGAGGTCGTGCGCGACGATCAGCCGGTTGAGGTGGACGTAGAGGAAGTTGAGCCCCGGCGTCGTACCCCAGTGGCCGAGCAGCCGCGGCTTGACGTCGGCGATCGTCAGCGGGCGTTCGAGCAATGCGTTGTCGCGCAGATAGATCTGGCCGACCGACAGATAATTGGCGGCACGCCAATAGGCGTCCATCCGGTGCAGCTCATCGGGCGACAATGGATCGGCGGGCGCCACGACATGCGGCGGTGCCTTGTGGGCGAGGCCGGTCAAGAGTGCGGAGTCCGTGGACGATCGGCGGGGATCGCGGGCGGTGTGGGGCACATGTCGATAGTCCTTTGATCGGGGCGCATCAGCCGGCGAGCCGGCTGCTCAGCGTAGGGTCGCGCAGCAGCGCTTCGTCGCCGAACGCCAGTTGCGCGCAGGTGCGGTTCGCCTGCGCGGTGACGGCGTTGAGATGCTGGCCGGCGACCTGCGGATCGAGATGGCTGGTGATATTGGCGAATCGGCGCTGCTCCTGCGACCGCATGCCGAAGGCGTGGACCAGATACTGGTCGACCATGGTCGTCAGCCCCGTCCCGAGCCCCTGATCGTCGAGCCAGACCCGGCTGCCCGCCGCGGTTGTGAAGGTCAGCAGCCGCTTGCCGCCGAGCAGCAGGCTGCGCGCACGCTGCTGGACCGCGACAGGCTCGATCCCTGCGCCGAACACGCGCTCGATATAGCCCTTCATCATCGCCGGCGGGGAGCCGAACCACAGCGGGTAGACGAGGACGAACACGTCGCAGCCAGCGATCGCCGCGCGTTCGTCCTGCACGTCCTGCGCGAGAACCGCCGCATCCCGCGTCGGCAATTCCGCCGGTTTGAGCACCGGATCGAAGCCCGACGCATAGAGGTCGCGCAGTACGACGTGCTGGCCGTTTGCGCGCACCGCATCGCAATAGCGGTGCGCGATCGCATGGTTGAAGCTCGCGGGATCCGGATGGCACAGGATCACGGCATGCCGAAGCTGGGCCGCCACGGGCTCGTCATCCATCATCGCACCGACTCCATCCTGCGCCGACCCTCATCCGGTCGCGCGCCGCGCCGGAGACGGTCAGGGAGTGGAGGAGTACGGCATAGAGCCGCGGGTTCTCAGCCTCGGAAACTACGCACTAGGCAGCGCGCTGTAAGCCTGCGCGCGGCCATCGGCCCGGAGGCGGACAAGTCGGAATGCCGCTCGAGCACGGACACGACGCGACCGGGATCTTATTGGCCTTAACGGCTTTGATGGTGCTAAATAACGGCCTGCCTCCTGGGCGTGCCATGATCATGCGGTGCATGATGGTCGGGAAGAGAGGATTCGAACCTCCGGCCCCTGCCTCCCGAAGACAGTGCTCTACCAGGCTGAGCTACTCCCCGACGGAGTCCGATCGTTACGCCCTTGGGGGACCGACCGGTGACTGGAGGGGCGCCTATACCCAGCACTTCGCAGCTGTGCAAGCGGCCGCAGCAAGAAGTTTGCGAGGGATGTCGAAAAGCACGGGGGCATTGCGTGATGCGACGGGACGGTTGCGTCGCGACATCAATGCAGTGCGGATGAGATGGGAGATAACCGCTTCCGGCGTCGAGCCGCGGCAGGTTGTGGACGATGGTGCACCCAGAGCGATTCGAACGCCCGACCCTCAGATTCGTAGTCTGATGCTCTATCCAGCTGAGCTATGGGTGCATCGCCATGCCGTTTACGGCCGGCCCGTGTCTGGCCGTCTGGCCCCGCCGCGAGGCAGGAAATCCTGGTGCACCCAGAGCGATTCGAACGCCCGACCCTCAGATTCGTAGTCTGATGCTCTATCCAGCTGAGCTATGGGTGCACTGGAGGGGCGCTGATAGCAGGCATTTTTTCGCGGCGCAAGGGTGTTGCGCGATAAAGTTGTGTACGCCGCGTCGGCGGCATAGAGCGGCGGGCATGAAACAGCCTTCCCGCCCCGCGCTGATCGCCCTTCTTCTCGTGCCCGCCTTGGCGGTCGGCGCCTGCAGCAAGGATACCGCCAGCTATCCCTCGCTCGGGATCCGCCCGACCGAATCGATCGGCTTTGGCGAACCCGCGGGCAAGCCGGTGGTGGTCCAGCCCGATCCGACGCTCGACACCGACATCGCGGCGTTCCGGACGCAGCTCGACCGGATCAGGATGGGTTTTGCGAAGGATGCGGCGAGCACCCAAGCCGCCGCCCGTGCCGCACGCGGCGGTGCGGTCGGCAGCGAGCCGTGGCTGACGGCCCAGACCGCGCTGGCGGGTCTCGACGACTGGCGGGCGCAGACGTCGCTGCTGGTCACCGATATCGAGCGTCGCGCGACCGATCGCGCGGCGACGCTCGCGCCGGCCTATCCCGCGCTCGATGCGGTGCGCGACGCGGCGCAGGCCGAAGCCGAGAAGCAGGGAACGACCATCGCGCAGATCCAGGCGAGCCTGCCCGCCGCCTGACGCCGCCCCCCGCAGCCTACCAGAGCCCCTTGAGCAGCGGCAGGATCGTCGAATAATCGTCGGTCCAGGCGGCCATGCCCTCGCGTGCGACGATCGGCTCCCAGCCCGAATTGCGTTGCCGGAGCAGAGCGATCGCCCGCGGGTCGCGCGACAGCGCGATCCAGTCCGATGGCGAGGGGTGATCGGCGTCGAGCGGCGAAGGACGATAGAGCAGGTGGACGGCGCGCCACCCCGCCTCGCGCGCGGCGGCCGCAACCACGGGTTCGAGGTCGATATAGCGGTTCGAGATATGGACGAGCAGCAGCCCGTTGCGCGACACCACGCGGCCATAGGTCGCAAACGCCTCGCGCGTCATCAGGTGCATCGGCACCGTATCGGAAGAGAAGGCATCGAGCGCGAGCAGGTCGAGGCTCGCGGTCCGCTCCGCCGCCAGCGCGATCCGCGCATCGCCGATCCGGATCACCGGATCGGGCAGGCAGCGCGACAGATAGCTGAACTGACCTGTATCGCGCGCGATCCGCACGACCGCCGGATCGATCTCGTAGAAACGCCACTGCTCGCCCGGACGCGCGTAGCAGGACAAGGTGCCCGTCCCCAGCCCGACGACACCGACCCGTGCTGCCGGGCCATAGAGCGGGCCGAGCGCTTGCATCGCCTGGCCCACGCCCGATCCGGCGACATAATAGGTGGTCGGCGTCCGCTCGCGCGCGGGCGAACCGCGCAGCTGGATGCCGTGGACGGTGGTGCCATGATCGAGCTCGCGGACCCCCTCGCCGTCGCGCACCGTGTAGACGCCGAAATAGCTGCGCTCACGCGCACCCCGCTCGGCGCTGAGTTCCAGCGCGCGATAGCCCCCGAACATCACCAGCGTGCTGGCGAGCACGACGACATAGGGCAGCCGTGCGCCAAGCGTGGCGAGGCCGATCGCGGCGACGATCAGGAAGGCCGCGCCTGATGCTGGTCGCCCAATATGCCGTCCGGGTTGCTGATCCTGAGCCCGGCCGCCACCGCCATGACGAGAATGATGACCGCGAGCCCGAGATGGCGCCGTACCGCCGGCCCCGACCAGACCGCGCGAAACGTCGCCAGCAGGTACATCTGCGGCACCAGCACGCCGGCTGCCAGGATCAGCAGCGGATATTCATAGGTCCAGTCGAAGATCACGGGTGCCAGCAACGCCGCGAACACCCCGCCCAGCACGCCGCCGACCGACATTGCGAGATAGAAGCCCGTCAGCCGGTCGGGGGCCGGACGGCGGCGATACATGGCGGTGTGGAGCGCGACCGAGACCATGAACAGCAAGGTCAGCGCGATCGTCGCGCTGAACACAGGCTTGTCGTTGAACCCGCCCATGATCACCCCGCCGAACAGCAGGATCGTCACCGGGGCGATCCGGGTCAGCAGGTCGGCGAGCGTGCGGTCCTGCGCGAAGGCGATGGTGAAGCTGAGCAGATAGAGCCCGAGCGGCAGCACCCAGAGCAGCGGCATCGCGACGATATCGGTGGTGATATAGGTCGAGGTGGCGAGCATCAGCCCCGACGGCACCAGCGCGAGCGCGATCCAGTGGAGGATCCGCGCCGCGCCCGGCGCCGAGCTGGTCGCGGCGACATGCTCGGCCGACGCGGTGCGCGGCAGCCGCGTCGCGCAGAGTGCGACCAGCAGGACGAGCACCGCATAGCCTGCGGTCCACAACAGGCTCTGCCCGTGAATCGCCAGCAACGGCTCGACCACCAGCGGATAGGCGATCAGCCCCGCGAAGCTGCCGAGATTGGACGCCGCGTAAAGCGCATAGGGATCCGCGCCGCCGCTCGACGCGCTGAACCAGCGCTGGATCAGCGGCGCCTGTGCCGAGACCGCGAAGAACAGCGGCCCGATCGACAGGCCGAGCAGCCAAGGCACCCACACCGCAGGCTGCGCATCGGCGGGCAGATCGAGCGCGAACAGCCCGATCGGCAGCCACAAAGCCGCGACCGCGAGCACGCCGAGATGGATGACCGCCTGTGCGCGCGGCTTTACCCGCCCAAGCCAGTGCGCATAGGCATAGCCGCCGAGCAGCAGCGCCTGGTAGACGAGCATCGCCGAGTTCCACACCGCAGGCGCGCCGCCGAGCCGCGGCAGCGCCATGCGCGCGACCATCGGCTGGACGAGGAACAGCAGGAACGACCCTGCCAGGATCGTCGCGACGAACAGGACGCGGCACCACCGTGCCATCGGGGAAGGATCAGACATTGGTGGGGCGATGGATCCGATAGAGGACGTGCCGGCGCAGCGGGTCGGTGGCGGCGAGATCGGGATGGTCGAAATCGCCGTCCTCGACATGGGTCATGCCCAGCCGCTCCATCAGCGCGCGGCTGCGCATGTTGGCGGGAACCGTGATGGCGACGATATGCGCGACGGGCAGATGGGCCCAGCCCCAGGCGAGGCTCGCCGCCGCGGCTTCGGACGCATAGCCCTGCCCCCAGGCATGACGCGCGAGACGCCAGCCGATCTCGATCGCGCCGTCGATCGGCGGCTTGCCCGGTACCAGACCGCAAAAGCCGAGAAACGCGGCATCCGCCTTGCGTTCGATCGCCCAGAAGCAATGCCCCGACGTGCGCTGCCGCTCGACCATCCGGCCGACCGCCGCCTGCGTCTCGGCGAGCGTCGCCGGCGGCCCGAGAAAGCGCATCACATCGGGGTCACGCCCCATCGCCGCAAAGGGCTCGACGTCGGCGTCCCGCCACGCGCGCAGGATGAGACGCTCGGTCTCGAGCCTGAACTCATCCATTCAGGAGCCGGGCCGCGTGTGCCGCATGATAGGTCAGCACGCCCGAACAGCCGGCGCGCTTGAACGCCATCAGCGTCTCGAGCACCAGCGCGTCACGGTCGCCCGCGCCCGCTGCGGCCGACGCCTCGATCATCGCATATTCGCCCGACACCTGATAGGCGAAGACCGGCACCTCGAACGCCTGGCGGACGCGGACGATGATGTCGAGATAGGGCAGGCCCGGCTTGACCATCACCGTATCGGCGCCCTCGGCGAGATCCATCGCGACCTCGCGCAGCGCCTCCTCGGCATTGGCGTTGTCCATCTGGTACGTCTTCTTGTCGCCCTTCAGCAGCCCGCGGCTGCCGACCGCATCGCGGAACGGGCCGTAGAAGGCGCTCGCATATTTGGCGGCATAGGACATGATCTGGACGTTGTGATGCGACTCCGCCTCGAGCGCGGTGCGGATCATGCCGATCCGGCCGTCCATCATGTCGCTGGGCGCGATGATGTCCGCGCCCGCCGCCGCCTGGTTCAGCGCCTGCGCGACGAGTATCTCTGCGGTCGTGTCGTTGACGACATAGCCCGCGGCGTCGACCAGCCCGTCATGGCCGTGGCTGGTATAGGGGTCGAGCGCGACGTCGGTCAGCACGCCGACCTCGGGCACCGCATCTTTGAGCGCACGGATCGCCTGGCACATCAGATTGTCGGGGTTGAGCGCTCGCGACCATCTTCGGTGCGACGCTCGGGCTGGGTGTAGGGGAACAGCGCGATGCACGGGATGCCGAGGTCACGCGCTTCGCGACCGCGCGCGACGATCTGGTCGACCGACCAGCGCGAAACGCCGGGCAGGCTGGCGATCGGTTGCTCGACGCCCTCCCCCTCGACGACGAACAGCGGCCAGATCAGATCGGCCGGCGTGAGGACGGTCTCGGCATGGAGCCGGCGGCTCCAGTCGGACGAGCGAGTGCGGCGCAGGCGCAGCGCGGGATAGCTTGCGGACATGGCGCGGCTTTTGCGGGATGGACGCCGCGCAGGCAAGCGTTACGGTCGGCGCGAACGAAACCGATCGCTGCCGATTCGGCCTCGGGGACGCATTTCCCTTTCGCGCGTTGGGCCTCGCATGACCGCCATCACCACAGACACGACCCAGGCGCCCGATACCGGGCCGGCGCGCGACCGGCCGATCCGCTCCGCCGCGCTCGTGGTGAACGCGAAATCGCGCAAAGGACAGGCGCTGTTCAAGCGCGCCTGCGCGGCGATGTCCGGGCTTCCCTATGAGGTCGACGCGCATGCGGTCGAGAACCCCGAGGATCTGGAACCCACCGTCCGCCGGGCGCTCGCCGCCAAGCCCGATCTGCTGATCCTGGGCGGTGGCGACGGCACGATCAGCGGGCTCGTCGACCTGATGGTCGGGCACGACGTCATCCTCGGCGTGCTTCCGCTCGGGACCGCGAACAGCTTTGCGCGGACGCTCGGCATTCCGCTGACGATCGAAGGCGCGGTCGAGGTCATCCGGACGGGTGCGCCGCGGCGGATCGATCTCGGCATGATCGACGGCGATTACTTCGCCAATTGCGCGGCGATGGGGATCAGCCCGAAGATCGCCGAGACGGTCCCGCACGGCCTCAAGAAGATACTCGGCCGGGTCGGCTATCTAGGCTGGGCGGCGTATCAGTTCATGCGCTTCCGCCCGTTCACGCTGATCGTCGGCGAGGGCCCGGACGCGGTGCGGATGCGCGTCGTCGAGGTGCGGATCTCGAACGGCCCCTATCATGGCGGGACCGAGCTGGTCGACGCGGCGGCGGTCGATTCGGGCGAGATCGTCGTTCAGGCGGTGATGGGCAAGATGAAGCGGCGACTGGTGCAGAACTGGGTCGCCAGCGTCTTCCGTCACGAATCGCGCCACGAGGAGGTCCGCGACTTCCGCGGCAAGAGCATGCGCGTCGACACGATCCCCAAGCTGCCGATCTCGATCGATGGCGAGGTGCTCGCCAAGACCCCGGTGACTGCCAGGATCGCCGCCGGGATCATCCAGGTCATGGCCCCGGTGACGCCGCCCCAAACCTAGGGCGGCGCTCAGCCGACCGGCATGGATCGGCTGGCGGGCTCGCAATCCGCCTTGGCTGCCTCGCCTGCCTCGTGTGCGGCGGGCTCGGTAACGATCCGGCCCTTGCGCCAGCCGCCATGCAGGTAATAGCCGATCGTCAGCAGCATCGAGGCGAGCGACCCCGCGGGAAAGCTCCACCAGATCGCATCCGCGCCGATCATCGGCTCGAGCGCATAGGCGAGCCCGAACCGTACCGGCCCCATCGCGACCGCGAGGATCAGCAGCGGCCCGACCACCGCGCCGTTCGCGCGGACCGTCGCCGACAGCACCATCGACACGCCGAACAGGATGAAGCTCCACCCCGCGATCAGATTGATCCGCGTCGCGATGCCGATCGCGCCGGTATCCTGCCCGAGGAACAGCCACAGCACGTGCCGGTCGAGCAACGTCAGCAGCGCCACGAGCCCGCCGGTCAGCGCCAAGTTCATCATCAGCCCCGCGCGCGTGATCCGGTCGACCCGGTCCCAGCGCCCCGCACCGATATTCTGCGCCGCCATTGCGCTGACCGCCGCACCGACCGCCATCGCGGGCATCTGCACATAGGTCCAGAGCTGGTTGGCGGCGCCATAGGCGGCGGTCGTGGTGGTGCCGTGCCGGTTGACCAGCCCGATCATCGCCAGTGCCGATGTCGAGACGACGAGCATCTGCAATCCCATCGGGACGCCCTTCACGACGATCGTCTTCAGCAGCGCACGATCGGGCAGGATGTAGCGCAGTTCCGCGCCGCGCAGCCGGATCGGCAGGTCCTTCGCATAGATATAGGCGAGCAATGCGACGAACGAGACCGTGTTGGCGATCAGCGTAGCGAGCGCGGATCCCTCGATCCCCAGCGCGGGGATCGGCCCCCAGCCGCGGATCAGCAGCGGGTTGAGCGCGACGTCGACGACCGATCCGAGCGCCATGAACTTCAGCGGGGTCAGCGAATCACCCGTCCCCCGCAGCGCCATCGTCAGCAGCACCGTCAGGAACCCCGCGGGCATCGCGACGAAGATCACGCGCAGATAGGCGAGCGCGAGCGGATAGACTTCGGCGGGCGTCGCCAGCACGCGCAGGATCGCCGGCGCGACCAGCCAGCCGATCCCCACCGTCAGCACCGAGATGATCGTGAACAGCCCGAACGACGTGCCGAGCACGCGGCGCACCGCATCGATGTCGCGCCGCCCCATATTCTGGCCGATCAGGATCGTCGACGCCATGCCGAAGCCGAACACCGCGGCGACCAGCAGGAACATGATGATGTTCGCGTTGGTCGTCGCTGCCAGCGCGCGCTCGCCGAGAAACTGGCCGATCCACACCGCGTTGATCGAACCGTTGAGCGATTGCAGGACCGACGATCCGAGCGTCGGCAGCGCGAACGCCAGCAACGTCTTGCCGATCGGCCCCGTGGTCAGGTCGCGCTGGCCGGTCCTTGGTGCAGCCGTGTCCGTCGCATCAGGCATCGCAGTCGGGTCCCCTCCCCTTTGCAGGCGAGGTCAGGACCATCCCCGACCCCGCATGCTCGCAGCACGCGTACGCACACCCCGGCCCCGTCCCGCACAGCGGACGGGGTCAGGTCAGCCCAGCCGTCCCAGCGCCGCCTGCAGCCGCGCGGCTTCGGCGGCCTTGTCGGCATGGTCCGCCTTGGCCTTCTCGACCGCTTCGGGCTTGGCGCGCTCGACGAAGCTTGCATTGCCGAGCCTCCCTGCGAGCGCGTCGCGCTCCTTCTCCGCCGCCGCGATCGCCTTGGTCAGGCGGGTACGTTCGGCGTCGAGATCAATCACGCCCTCGAGCGGCAGGACGAAGGTCGCCTCGTCGACCACGACCTGCGCCGCGCCGCCGGTGGCTTCGCCCTCGGCATGCGTGACGCGCGCGAGGCGTGCGAGCGCGGGGGCCTGGCGTTCGAGCCGTGCGAGCGTCGCCGCATTCGCATCGCGAACGTGCAGCGGCAGCCGCGCACCCGGCGGCACGTTCAGCTCGTTGCGCGCGGTGCGGATCTCGCCGACGAGTCGGATCAGCCAGTCGACCTCCCTGCTCGCCTCGGGATCGAGCGAGCGCGCATCCGCCATCGGCCACTGCGCGACGATCAGGTCGTGATCGCGCGGGCCCATCGCGTGCCACAGTTCCTCGGTGATGAACGGCATGAACGGATGCAGCAGCACCAGAATCTGGTCGAGCACCCAGCCCGCGACCGCCTTCGATTCGTCGTCGATCTGACCGCGGACGTCATCGACCATCTGCGGCTTGATGAGTTCGAGATACCAGTCGCAGAACCGGCTCCACGCGAACTGGTAGATCGCGTTGGCGGCGCCGTCGAAGCGGTAGTCGGCGAGCGCGAGGTCGACCTGCTGCACGGTCGCGATCGTCTCGGCGATGATCCACTTGTTGACCGCGAGCTCCGCGCGGGGGGCTTCGAGAGTCGTGCTCGCGACGATGCCGTTGGCCTGCGCGAACCGCGCCGCGTTCCACAGCTTGGTCGCGAAGTTGCGATAGCCCTCGACGCGCTTCTCATCCATCTTGATGTCGCGGCCCTGGCTTTCCATCGCCGCCATGAAGAAGCGCAGTGCATCGGCGCCATATTGGTCGATCAACCCGAGCGGGTTGACGACATTGCCCTTCGACTTGGACATCTTCGCGCCGTCCGCCGCGCGGACGAGGCCGTGCAGGTAGAGCGTGCGGAACGGCACGTCTTTCATGAAGTGCAGCCCCTGCATCATCATCCGCGCGTTCCAGAAGAACAGGATGTCGAAGCCGGAGATGAGCACGTCGTTGGGGTAACGGCCGCCGAGTTGCGATCCAGAGGCAAGCCCCTCCCCTTCAGGGGAGGGGTTGGGGTGGGGAGCCGCCCCGCGCGCGTCGGTC
>NZ_JRVI01000044.1:0-7822 GCF_000783375.1 Sphingomonas sp. Ant20 | reverse complement strand
GTTGGCAGCGCGCATAGCTAAGCCAGTTCGCGCCGCGCGGCAGGCCGCCGCTCGCCGCGACGATCGCGTGGGGCAGCGCGGCCGACTGCTCGGCGAGCCCGACCCAGCCGGCGACCATCAGCGAGTTGTTGTAGACGAGATGGCATTCGGGCTCGAACCCGCCATCCCAGTCCGACCCCTCGTCCGCGCCGAAATAGGGCGGGACCAGCGCGGTCGGGACGATCGCCTCGGCCTTGAGCAAGGTCGCGGGGGCGACGATGTCGAGCGCGGCGCGCAGTGCGCGGACGATGTAATGCGCCTGCGGCCGGTTGCGGCAGTCGGTACCGAGCTGCTTCCAGAGGAACGCGATCGAGTCGAGCCGGAACGCCTCGAACCCGTGATTGGCGAGCCGCAGCATCGTGTCGACGATCGCGAGCATGACCTCCGGATTGGCCCAGTTCAGGTCCCACTGGAACGGGTAGAAGGTCGTCCAGACCTGTCCGCCCATCGCCGGGACATGCGTGAAATTGCCCGGTGCGGTGGTCGGGAAGACCTGCAGCAGATCGGCCTCATAGGCCTGCGCCTCGTCGTCGCCAAGGACGTGGTAGAAGGCGCGATAATGCGGATCGCCGTCGCGGGCCGCCTGCGCCCAGGCATGATCGTCGGCGGTATGGTTGAGCGCGAGATCGACGCACAGGCTGATCCGCCCCTCGCGCAGCCGTGCGGCGAGCCGCTCGACATCGGCCATCGTCCCCAGTCGTGGCTCGACCGACAGATAGTCGGCGACCGCGAAGCCGCCATCGCTGTCGCCCTCGCGCGCCTTCAACAGCGCGAGCAGGTGGAGATAGCGGACACCGAGCGATTCGAGATGGTCGACATGCCCGATCAGACCCTCGACCGTCCCGGCGAACCGGTCGACATAGGTCGAATAGCCGAGCATGTCGGGCGCGACGAACCAGTCGGGGTCGGCGAGCCGCGCCTCGTCGAGGGCAGCCATCGCGGCGGGGCGTTCGGCGGCCCGCTCGCGCAGGATCGCCTCGAGCCGCGGCCAGATCGCCAGCCCGGTACTGCCATACAGGCGTTCGAGCTGGCGGCGCAGGCGGGGACCGAGCGCCGCGAGGCGACGCTCGGTGGGGGAGGATACGCGCACCTGGGTCGGCCGATCAGAAGCCGAAGCGGACGGCGGCGGAGATCGTGCGACCGGTGATCGACCGGGCGCGGACGATGCCGTTGGTCGGGATCGCACCCTCCTCGGCCTCGGTGATGCCCTTCACGTCGAACAGGTTGTTGCCGTTAACCGACACGGTCACATTGTCCGCCGGGCGGATCGAGACGAACGCGTTGACCTGCGTATAGCCCGGCATCTTGAGGACGTTGTTGTCCTGCGCATAGCTGTCGGTCGTGCCGATCACGTTCGCGCCGATCGTCACGCGGTCGAAATCGACCTGTGGCGTCGCCTGATAGATGAACTTGGCCTGGCGACGCGGACGGTTGCCCTCGACCCCGGGGTTGAGCACGTCGCGGGTGATCTCGGCATCGGTATAGGTGCCGCCGGCCGAGAGCGAGAAGGGTCCGCGTGCGATCCGGCCCTCGATCTCGACGCCCTTGGCGTCATATTCGCGGTTGAAGAAGCGCTGCGTCGTCGCCTCGAAATTCTGTTCCTCGGTGCGCGCCCAGAAGCCGGTGGCGTAGAGCGAGACGCCGCCCTGGCGGAACTTGAACCCGCCCTCGAGCTGGCGGACGAAATCGACCGCTGCGCCCTGGTCGGTCAGCCCGCCCGTCGCGGTGTTGATCGAGGGGCCGAACAACAGGCGATCGGCATTGGCACGCCCGCCGCGGCTGTAGCGACCGAACACCGCGGTGCTGTCGGTCAGGCGGAAGTTCACGCCACCCGAATAGGACAGGTAATCATAGTTATAGTCGAGCGGCGAGCGGGCGTTGGGGATCACCGCGACCTGACGCTCGGCGGCCGAGATCACGCCGTCGCCGTTGATGTCGAACGTCGTGATGCCGCTGCCGAAGGCGGCGCCGAGATCGGAGCCGGCGACGCTGCCGCGCGCGCGACCGAAATCATAGCGCAGCGACCCGTCGATGTTGAACCGGCCGAGCTCGAGCCCGAGCTGCGCGAACGGTGCGTAGGTCGTGTAGTCGAGGTCATAGGAGCGGCGGCAGCAATTGCCGAAGAAGCTCGCCGAATAGCCGGGGACGCCGTTCTGCGTGACGGGCACGCCCGCCGCGGTGCGGACGTCGACGAGTTCCGAGCGGCCATTGTCCGCGACGGTCTGAACGGACGAGGTCCACAGCCAGTCGCTCTTGATGTCCTGCCGCGAGGCATAGAAGCCGCCGGTGACCGCGAGCGACCCGCCGGCGAACGGCAGCGAGCCGTTCAGGCGGATGTCGTTGGTGATGTTATTGAGGCTCTTCAGGTCGACGTCGAACAGCACGATGTTGGCGAGCAGGCCGTTGCCGTTGAGCGAGGCGGGGTCGCCGATGCGCTGACCCGCCTGCGCGCCGCTGGCGTAGAAGAGCTGGGCGCCCGCGCCGCCGATGCCGTTGGCGATCGACTGCGCCGAATCGACGCTGGCGGGGAAGGGCGAGGTGAAGCCGCCCGAGATGTCGGCGTAGCGGAACCGCTCGACGATGTTCCAGTCGTCCGCGAGCGGGATCTGCGTCTCGAGGCCCGCCGAATAGACGACCGGGTGCTGGCCGTCACGGATCGAGCGCGTGGTCAGCCGGTTGTTGCCGTCGAGCGTCTGCGCGGTACGGATGTTGGCGCTGTGCAGCGTCCCGTTGTTGATCGAGAAATTGGCGATGCTGCTGTAATCGGGGTCGCTGTTGCTGCCCGTGACGCGGACCGGGTTGGGGAGATAGCCGATCGCGCGGTCGTCGAGATACTTGCCGTAGAGCCGGACATAGCCGCCATTGTCGAACGACTTGGTAATGTTCGCCTTGAGCTGGCCGCCCTTGACGCCGTCGAAGCCGACTTCGCGCTGGCCGTCGCCGATCCGGTAGAAGCCGCCGACATGATAGGTGACGCTGTCCGAGAGCTTGCCGCCCTGGTCGAAATCGACGCGGAATTCGCGGTAGTCGAGCCCGCTCGACAGCTGGAACGCGCCGCCTTCCTGTTCGCCGGTCTTCGAGATGAAGTTGATCACGCCGCCCGGCGAGTTGGACGCGAAGGTCGAGGCGGAGCCGCCGCGGACCGACTCGACCGTGCGGACGTTGAAATCGGCGCGCAGGAAGATGTCGGCATTGCCGAAGGTGATGTCGCCGAATTCGAGGATCGGGAGACCGTCTTCCTGGAGCTGGAGGAACTTCGAGCCGCCCGACGCGACCGGCAAGCCGCGGACCGAGATGTTGGCGTTGCCGTCACCGCCCGAAGCCTCGACGCGAATGCCGGGCAGGTTGCGCAGCAGCTCGCCCGAGGTACGTCGCGCGAGCTGGATCAGCGCGTCCGAGCCGATCGAGCTGGTCGTGATCGAGGTGTTGAGGCGGTTGGTGCCGCGCGCGACCGCAGTGACGACGATGTCGTCCTGGCCGGCGATCGGCGCTGGCGTCGCGGCGGTGTCGGCGGGCTGCTCGCCCGGCGCGGGTGCGGCCTGAACGGGCGCGTCCGGGACTGGCGTGGTCTGCGCTGCGGCCACCGTCGCGAAGGACGTGGCGGCGATTCCGGCGAGCAAAACGTAACGTGCTTTCATGATATCCTCCCTGCGCGGTGGCTTTCTATGAAGCCCAGAATCGCCTCATACGCTTTTCGCAATCGATTGCAAGACGTGTTATGCAATCGATTGCGAAACGTTGAATGTAGCTCAGGCGGAGCGGTTCAGGCGGACTGGCGTTCGATCAGGACGGGGGTGACGATCGCGGACCCGGTCGCATGGCCCGCGATCCGCTGCATCAGGCGATCGACCATCAGCGCGGCGCCCTCGGCGAGATCCTGGCGGATGGTCGTGAGCGCGGGTGACGTGTGCGCGGCCAAGGTGACGTCGTCATAGCCGATCACCGCGGTGGTGGCGGGGACGTCGATCCCGGCTTCGGCGAGCGCGCGCAGCACGCTCATTGCGGCGACGTCGGACGCGGCGAAGATGCCGTCGGGGGGCGGCGCGGCGGCGAGCCGCTGTGCCAACGCCGTGTGCACGGCCTCCGGGGTCATCGGCGTTTCGAGCAGCTCGCAGGCGAGCCCCGCCTCCGCAGCGGCGGCGGCGAATCCCGCGTAGCGATCGGCGAATTCGGGCGGGGCGGGGTCGCCGACGAACATCAGCCGCGACCGGCCCTGGTCGATCATGCGGCGGCCCGCGAGTCGGCCCCCCGCGATATTGTCGGAGCCGATCGTCAGATGGTTCTGGTCCGCCCGGTACGCGCCCCACACGACCAGCGGCGCATAGCGGTGCGACACGCGTTCGATCACCGCCCCCTGGTCGGACTGGCCGACGAGGAGCAGGCCGTCGATGCGGCCGCTGTCGACCAGCCGGTCGAGCCAGTCGTCGCCGTCGGGGATGACCCGCGACAACAGGATGTCATAGCCGCGCTCGACCAGCAGATCGGCGAGCAGCCCGAGCAAGGTCAGGAAGAACGGATCGGTGAGATGCTGCGTGCGGGCATGGCCGAGCGGCAGGACGAGTCCGATCGCGCCGGTGCTCTTCAGCCGCAGGTTGCGCGCGAGCTGGTTGGGACGGACGTCATGTTCCTGCGCCAGCGCCTGGATGCGTGCGCGGGTCTGCGCATTGACGGACGAATGCCCGGCCAAAGCGCGTGACACGGTTGCAGTCGAAACGCCGGCGAGCACGGCCAGATCGGCGAGCTTCATTGCGATAGGATATCCTCATCGTCACGGGTGATCGCCCGGTCGTACCGTCAGCCGCGCCAAGCCGCAATTGCGCGCGGCCGAAGCGCAGGAGCCAAGACGTGCGGGGTCAAAACAGAACGTTTTCTGTTGCGTCCTGCACCTGCTGTCGGTAGGAGCGGGATACGCAAAGAGACAGAGCTGTTTGCCGCCCCGCCATAAGGTGACGTCGGGGCGGTGGCGGCGTTCGCTCGTGCCCGCGGCTCCGGAGAGTCGTCACCGTCCACGCCAGCCCGAGAGACGCAATTGAGCATCGATCTTACCATTCAGAGCCATGGCGCGCGTCTGGCAGCCATCGGCGGCGTGCCGCTGGCGTTCCTGGCTTATGCGGCCTTCGCGTTCAGCGACGCGTCGGTACGGCTGCTCGAAGGCGCGTTCAGCCCGTTCCAGGTGACGTTCACCGGTGCGCTGCTCGGCCTGGTCGCCTTGCCCTTCGTGCGCACGCCGGGCGATCGTCTGCTTGACGTGTTCAGCGCGACGCGACGCTCGCTATGGCTGGCGCGCGCAATCGGATCGTCGATCAGCGGCCTGTCGAGCGTCGTCGCCTTCACGCGGCTGCCGATGCCCGAGGCATTCGCGCTGATCTTCCTGATGCCGATGCTGGTGACGTTGCTGTCGATGCTGTTCCTGAAGGAACAGGTCGGTGCCTGGCGCTGGGCGGCGGTGGCGATCGGGTTCGTCGGCGTGCTGATGGTGCTGCGTCCGGGGCTGCGCGCGTTCGATCTGGGCCATGGCGCGGCGATGCTGTGCGCATTGTCGAGCGCGATCGTCATCGTGCTGTTTCGAGCCGGTGGTGCGGGCGAGAAGCGTGTGTCGATGCTCGGTGCGGGGCTGATCGGGCCGCTGGTGATCAACGGCGCGGCGCTGCTGTGGCTGCAGGCGTTTCGCTGGCCGGACGGGGCCGAGATGGTCCTGCTCGCCGGTTATGGCCTGCTCGCGATCCTCGGCCAGGCGCTGCTGATGCTGGCGGCGCAACGCGTCGCGGTCAGCCGGATCGCACCACCGCAATACAGCCAGATGATCTGGGCGGTCGCGCTCAGTTACACCGTGTTTCACCAGAGCGTCGACCTGCCGACCTTTGCCGGCATCGCGTCATCATCGGCGCCGGTCTGCTGACCTGGGCGCGCGAGCAGATCCGCCTGCCGTCCTGGCGTCGCCGCTTCGCGCTGCGCCCCCGCTGAACAGCCTTTCGACAACCACGGAGTCCTCCACGTTTTGACAGATCACAGCATCGCCCCATCCCTGACGCGGCGCAGCCTGACGGCGCGCAACGAGCCGAGAATTCCCGAACCCTATGCCAATGGCGACCGGGTGCTGCGAACCGCAGCGTTCGTCGCCGCGGTATGCGGGGCGCTCTATGGCTATGACACGGGGATCATATCGGGGGCGCTGCTGTCGATCACCGACGAGTTCGGGCTGGATCACCGCATGCAGGAGATCGTCACCGCGGCGATCCTGGCGGGCGCGGTGATCGGTGCGCTGGCGACGAGCTGGCTGTCCGAACGGATCGGCCGCAAGCTGTCGGTGATGGGGGTCAGCGCGCTGTTCACGCTGGGTGCGATCGCCTGTGCGATGGCGCCGAGCGTCGGCGCGCTGATCACCGCGCGGGTGTTCCTGGGCATGGCGGTCGGCGGATCGACCCAGGTCGTGCCGATGTACATCTCCGAACTCGCGCCGCAGCATCGTCGCGGCAATCTGGTGACGATGTTCAACGTCGCCATCGGCGTCGGCATCCTGCTCGCCAGCATCGTCGGGTTCGGCCTGCACGACGTCTGGAGCTGGCGGACGATGGTCGCGGTCGCCGCGATCCCCGCCGCGATCGTCTTCGTCGCGATGGCGTTCATGCCGCGCAGCCCGCGCTGGGCCGCGGAGAATATCGGCATCCACGCGGCGATCGACGTGCTGCGCCGCGTGCGGACCACACGCCGCGAGATTCGCCATGAAGTCACCCAGATCCGCGATGCGACGACCGACGCGGATCCGGCCGATAGCGGCTGGCGCGGCATTCGCCAGGCCTGGGCACGGCCTGCGCTGATCGCGGCGCTGGGCGTCGCGTTCTTCACCCAGTGCGGCGGGCTGGAGATGATGATCTATTATGCGCCGACCTTCCTGTCGGGGGTCGGCTTCGGCAAGGAGTCGGCGCTGCTCGCCAGCCTCGGCGTCGCGATCGTTTATGCGGTGATGACATTGCTCGGCTGTCTGTTCGTCGACCGGATCGGGCGACGGCGGCTGATGCTGGTGATGATCCCGGGATCGGTCGTCAGCCTGATCGGGCTTGGCATCATGTTCGCCAGCGGCGCGCATGGCGGGTGGCAGGGCTGGCTGACGATCGGCTTCCTGCTGGCGTTCATGCTCTTTAATTCGGGTGGCATCCAGGTGTGCGGCTGGCTGCTGGGTGCGGAGATGTTTCCGCTGGCGATGCGCGGCCCCGCGACCGCGCTGCACGCGGCGATGCTGTGGGGCAGCAACCTGATCGTCACGGGCACCGCGCTGTCGCTGGTCCATGCGATCGGGCTGGGTTCAACGATGTGGGTCTATGCCGGGGTCAATCTGGCGTCGTTCGTGTTCGTGCTGCTGTTCGTGCCGGAAACCGCGGGCGCGAGCCTCGAGGATATCGAGACCGCGCTGCGCAGCGGCCGGTTCCGCCCGACGCGCGGCCACACCGCGATCGCCGCCGCCGCCTGAAGCTCAGGCGGGGCTGACGATCGTCCCGTTGAAGACTAGCCGGACAGCGTCGCGCTGCGCACCACTCATCCGTTCGACGAGCAGCGCCAGCGCGGCATGCGCCATCTCGTCGACCGGCTGCTCGACGACGATCGGCGCGGCGTCGAGCAGGCGCAGCCAGGCGGCGTCGTCGAACCCTGCGAGCCGGACGGGCGATGCCTGCGGATCGGGTCGGGCGCGCAACACGACCGCCGCCTCGAGCATCAGGAACGTGTCGCCGACCAGCACCGCGTCGCAGGCGGTGTCGGCGAGCGCGGTCCGCACGCAGGCCGCGCG
>NZ_JRVI01000043.1:0-13254 GCF_000783375.1 Sphingomonas sp. Ant20 | reverse complement strand
GGCGCATCGGCGACGCCCTGCCCCTCGATCGCGGTGAAGCCGAGCGCGCGGGCGTAACGCACGGTTTCGATCAGCAGCGTCCCGCATGCACAGTCGGCATCGACGATCCGGACCGCGTGGCGATGCCGTTCGCGCAGATCGGCGAGCGCCGCCGCGATATGCGGCCAGCGCGGATCGCGCGTCGCGCGGCGTGCGCAGGCTCGGGTCATGGTGGCGGGCATGTCCGCCTTCGCTTCCGCCGTGGCGCCGAGTGCCGGGGTCACACGCCCGTGGCCCGCCTTGTTCTGGCCGAGAGGAATGACGCGCCCGCGTGCGCGGGGCTCCGGCGTGGGTTCAGACGACATGTTCGCGCTTTTGCCTGTGTGATCGGGCGTCCAGGCGCCCGCAAACCCGAATTACGAACCGCGGCATAGGGATTCGAGAGCGATTCCCCGAAACCCCATAGTGGCGCCATAGTGGGCGCAACGGCTCGTCGCATTTCAGTGCGTGGTCGCTGGCGTGGCGCGGACGCGGGGCCGCCAGCGCTCGCTGACCGCGATACCGTCGAACAGGTGATGCCCGAGTAGCACCATGACACTGCCCGCGCTCGCCCCCAGAAAGCCGATCGCGGCGAGCGCGAAGGCCAACGCACCCGCGGCGTGAGGGGAAAGCGCGAGGGCGGACAGCCGCCACACGGCGATGTACGCCATTGCGCAGAGGAGAAGTCCCACCGCGCGCAGACCAAGATCCGCGCGCCGCGAACGATGCCACGCTGCCATGCCACTCTCCTTGTCGTGGCCCTCCAGCTATCGGCCGCGGCATAGCAATTCGAGAGCGATCCCGGCCTTTTGGCGTAGCGGGGGCATAGGGTTGGGCAGTTTTCTCGCATGCGGCGGCCGCCGCGGGGGCCCCGGAAGGGGGTGTCTGCCCGCGCGGTTTGTGCGTAAACCCCCGGCATGAACCGACCCGAAATCCTGATCCCCGCCCCCATGCTGCCGAGCGTCCTCGACGCGCTGGGCGAGCGGTTCGTCGTGCACCGGCTATGGGAGCAGGAAGACCCCGACGCGTTCCTCGCGACGGTGGCGCCGCGCGTCCGCGGGCTTGCGGCGAGTTCGCTCGCGGGGCGGATCGACGCGTCGTGGTACGACCGGCTGCCCGCGCTCGAAATCGTCGCCAATTTCGGCGTGGGCTATGACGGGATCGACGCGGATGCCGCGGCGGCGCGCGGCATCGTCGTGACCAATACGCCCGGTGTGCTGGACGAGGAGGTCGCCGATCTGACCATCGGGCTGCTGCTCGCGACGCTGCGCGGGATCCCGCAGGCCGATCGCCATGTCCGCGACGGTGCCTGGGCGGAACAGTCGTTTCCGCTGTCGCCGAGCCTGCGCGGACGGCGGATCGGGATTCTGGGGCTCGGCGCGATCGGCAAGGCGGTGGCGCGGCGGCTCGAGGCGTTCGACGTGCCGATCGCCTATCATGGCCGGTCGCGGCAGGCGGATATCGGCTATGACTATCACGACACGCCGGTCGCGCTGGCCGCGGCGTGCGACGTGCTGATCACGATCATGCCCGGCGGTCAGGGGACGCAGCATCTGGTCGACGCCGCGGTGCTCGAGGCGCTGGGCGCGCAGGGCGTGTTCATCAACGTCGCGCGCGGCAGCGTCGTCGATCAGGACGCGCTGATCGCAGCGTTGCAGCAGGGCACGATCCTCGCCGCCGGGCTCGACGTCTATGAAGACGAGCCCAATGTCCCCGCCAGCCTGCGCGCGCGGCCGAACACGGTGCTGCTGCCGCATATCGGTTCGGCGTCGAAGCGGACGCGCGCGGCGATGGGCGGGCTGGTCGTCGACAATCTGCGCGCGTGGTTCGAGACCGGCCGCGCGCTTACCCCCCGTCGCGGAGACGCCCAACCCCGGCTGAGCCCGGTCACCGCCGCACGTCGGCGGGTGCCCCGGTAAAGTCGGCGAGATCGGTCAGCGTCGTCCGGCTGTGATCGCCCGCGGTGCCGTGCTTGAGCGCGGCGAGCGCGAGACCGCGGCGCGCCGCCGCCTCGCACCCGTCGTCGAGACAGGAGAGCACGCCCGCGGCGAACGCGTCGCCGGTGCCGATCCGGTCAACGATCTGCGTGACGAGGACAGTCTCGGTCTCGAACGAGTCGTCACGGCGATCGACGCGCGCGGACAGGGCGTGCGTATCGGCATCGATCACCCGGCGCGCGGTCGAGGCGATGCAGGCGAGCGTCGGAAACCGCGCGAACGCGGCCTCGCACGCGCGACGCCGCGCGTCCGGCGTGTCACCGGCATGGTCCTCGCCGAGCAGCAGCGAGATATCGCGGTGACTGCCGAACAACAGGTCCGCACCGTCGACGTGGTCGACCAGCACGCCTTGCGGATCGGCGCACCAGCGCGCCCACATGCTCGCGCGGAAATTGCCGTCGAACGAGACCCTGGCCCCCGCCGCCCGCGCCGCCGCGATCGCATCGAGCGACAGCTGCGCGGCACCCGGACCGATTGCGGGAATGATCCCCGACAGATGCAACCAGCCGACGCCGTCCAGCATCGCGGGCCAGTCATAGGCGCTCGACGGGGTGGCGGCGAAGCTGCTGTCGAGGCGGTCATAGACGATCTGCGCGCCGCGCGACCCGCTTGGCGGCGACAGGAAATACAGGCCGAGCCGGCCGTCCGCGCGCACCACGCGCGAGACGTCGACGCCGGCGGCACGGACCGAATCGAGCGCCGCATTGCCGATCAGGCCGTGCGGCAGCGTCGTGACGACCGCGGCGGGCACGTCGATCCGCGCGAGCGCGACCGCGACGTTCGCCTCCGCGCCGCCGAAATGCGCGTCGAGCCGGGCGCCTGGAACAGATGCCCGCGATCGGGCGCGGCGAGCCGCAACAGCATCTCGCCGAAACACACTATCGTACCGGTCATGCGACGGGCTCTCCGATGGCGCCGCGCAGCGCGGCCTCTGGCCCCTGCGCCTGCCAGGTTACCACCGCATCGCCCAGCGCCGCGTGGTCGAAATCGGCGGGGAATATGCCGAGTTCGTCGACGAACCGCGCGACGACCTGCCGCGCGTCGCCCGCCGTGTCCGCCCATATCGCGGCGTAGCGATTCCGCAGCGGATCGTCGGCCATGGCGGGCGCGTGGGCGGTGTAGGCGATCCACGCGGCGAGGCTGAGGCGATGCTTCGGGCTGTCGAGCCCCTGCGCCTGCCGCTCGGCGACGGTCGCGATCCAGCGTTGCGGGAGCTTCTGCGATCCGTCCATCGCGATCTGATCGAGCCGGTGGTGCAGATCGGCATTGGCGAAGCGGTCGAGAATCGCGTCGATATACGCCGCGGGATCGAGCCCCGCCGCCGCGGTCAGGCTGGGCACCGCCTCCTCCTGCATCTGCGCGATCACGAACGTGCGCAGCGCCGGGTCGGCGATCGCCTCATGGACAAAAGCGTGGCCCCGTTGCAGCCCGACATAGGCGAGCGTCGAATGGCTGGCGTTCAACAGCCGCAGCTTGGCGAGTTCGAACGGCGCGACGTCGTCGACGATCTGCGCCCCCGCCGCCTCCCAGCGCGGGCGCGGGCCAGCGAAGCGGTCCTCGATCACCCATTGGCGGAACGGTTCTGTGACAAGGGCAGCGGCGTCGTCGACCCCGATCGCGGTCGCGACGCCCGCGCGGTCGGCCTCGGTCGAGGCGGGCACGATCCGGTCGACCATCGTATCGGGCGCGGTGACATGCGTGCGCACCCAGCCGGCCAGATCCGCATCGCGGCGCTCGAGGAACGCGAGCAGCAGACGCATCAACAGCGCGCCATTGCCCGACAGATTGTCGCACGACACCAGCGTCAGTCCCCCTGCCCCCGCGCCGCGCCGCCGATCGAGGGCGGCCGCGAGAAAGCCGAAGATCGTCCGCGGCACGCCGCCGCTCAGATCGTGCGCGATCGCCGGATCGTCGACGAGCAGCGCGCCGGTCGCCGGATGCCGGTAATAGCCCTTTTCGGTGACGGTCAGCGTCACGACCTGAGTTGCGGAATCGGCGAGCGCGGCGATCACCGCGTCGGGATCCTCCGCGGCGACCAGCAGCGTGTCGATCACGTCGATCAGCCGGGTCGCGCTGGCGCCGTTCGACCGTTCGGTCACGGTGTAGAGCCCGTCCTGCGGGGCGAGCGTATCGCGCACCTGCGGCGAGCGCAGCGACACGCCGGTGATCCGCCAGCCCGCGTCCGGCGTCGATGCATCCTGTGTATAGACCGCCTGATGCGCGCGGTGGAACGCGCCAATCCCGAGATGCACGATCCGCCCGCCGGTCGCGGTGGAGGATGCCGGCTGCGCCACGTCGGCGGCGAGCGCGGAGCGCGTGGCCCTGGACAGCCTCACAGCCGGTATGCCTTGCGGACCAGATCGCTCGTCAGTTCGCGCGCGAGCTCTGCTGCCTCCCAATCCTCCAGCCGGTGCTCGGCGACGAGCCGCGCGAGATAGCCGCAGTCGATCCGGCGCGCGACGTCGTGCCGCGCCGGGATCGACAGGAAGGCGCGCGTGTCGTCGTTGAAACCGACGGTGTTGTAGAAGCCCGCGGTCTCGGTGGTCATCTCGCGGAACCGCCACATGCCCTCGGGACTGTCGTGGAACCACCATGCGGGGCCGAGCTTCAGGCACGGATAATGCCCCGCCAGCGGCGCCAGCTCGCGCGCATAGACCGTCTCGTCGAGCGTGAAGAGGATGATCGACAGCGCGGTCGAGGTCCCGAACCGGTCGAGCAGCGGCTTGAGTGCGTGGACATAGTCGGTGCGCCCAGGAATGTCCGCGCCCTTGTCGCGGCCATGGCTGGCGAACAGCCCGGCATTGTGGTTGCGCACCGAGCCGGGATGGATCTGCATGACCATGCCGTCCTCGACGCTCATCGCCGCCATCTCAGTCAGCATCTGCGCGCGGAAGAGCTCGGCGTCGGCGGCGGTCCAGTCGTCGCCGGTGATGCGCGCGAACAGCGCCTCGCATTCAGGCGTCGACAGGTTCGCGGTCGCTGCGGTCGGATGGCCGTGATCGGTCGCGGTGGCGCCCGCCGTGCGGAAATCGGCGCGGCGCTTGCGGTGCGCGGCGAGATAGCCCTGCCAGCCATAGACGTCCTCGCCAGTCAGCTCGCCGAAGCGGCGTAGCGCGCCGGCGAATTGCTCGTGCTCGACATCGATGACGCCGTCGGGGCGATAGGTGGTGACGACGCGGCCGTTCCAGCCGCTCTCGCGGATCCGGTGATGCGCGTCGAGGCTGTCGTGCGCGCCTTCGGTGGTGGCGAGGAAATCGATCCGGAACCGGTCGAACAGCGCGCGCGGGCGGAACGCCGCGGTCGCGAGCTTTTCGCCGATCGTGTCGAAATACAGGTCCGCGGTCGCCGGCTCGAACGCGACGTCGAACTCGAACACCTCGGCGAACACATGATCGAGCCACATCCGCGACGGCGTGCCGCGGAACAGCGCATAATGGTCGGCGAGCAGCCGCCACGCCGCGCGCGGATCGGTGCTCCGCGTGCCATCGCGGCGCGCGATCGTCAGCGCGTCCAGATCGACGCCCTGGCTGTAGAGCATGCGGAACAGATAATGGTCGGGCGCGAGCAGCAGCGACGTCGCGTCGGTCCAGTTGGCGTTGTCGGCGAACCAGGTCGGATCGGTATGGCCGTGCGGGCTGACGATCGGCAGGTCGGCGATCTCCGCATAGAGCGTGCGGGCGATCGCGCGGGTCGTCGGATCGGCGGGAAACAGCCGGTCGGGGTGAAGCTCTAAAGGACGGGTCATGCAAGGGCTCCTGCCGCAAAGGCAATACCGCGTTCAAGTCCGCGCAGTTCGGCGAGCCCGCGCATCCGGCCGAGCAGCGAATAGCCGGGATTGGTCGTGCGCGTCAGGTCGTCGAGCATCTGATGCCCGTGATCGGGGCGCATCGGGATGCTGCGCCCTTCGCGGACCGACAGCCGGTGGACCGCCGCCATCACCGCCGCCATGCCGGCATCGCCCTCCAGATGATCGGCTTCGTGGAACGCGCCATCGGCCTCGCGCTGGACCGAACGCAGGTGCAGGAAGCCGATCCGCGAGCCGAGCCGGTCGACCATGCCGGGCAGGTCGTTGTCAGCGCGCACGCCGAACGACCCGGTACACAGGCACAGCCCGTTCGAGACGTTGGGCACGCGGGTGAACAGATCGGTCACGTCGGCCTCGGTGCTGACGACGCGCGGCAGGCCGAAGATCGGAAACGGCGGATCGTCGGGATGGACGACCAGCGCGATGCCGAGCTCGTCGGCGAGCGGGCACACCGCCTCGAGGAACGCGACATGGTTGTCGCGCAGCCGCGCGGCGTCGATGGCGTCGTAGCGGCCGATCGCCTCGAGGAACGCGGCCGAGGTGAAGCCCTCCTCGCTGCCCGGCAGGCCCGCAAGGATCGTCCGTTCGAGATCCGCGCGCGCCGCTGTGTCCATGCCGGCAAAGCGCGCCGCCGCCGCCTCGCGGACCGCCGGCGCATAGCTCTGCTCGGCGCCCGGCCGCTGGAGCATGAACAGGTCATAGGCGGCCACCACGATCGCCTCATACCGCAGCGCGCGCGATCCGTCGGGCAGTTCCCAGGCGAGATCGGTCCGCGTCCAGTCGAGCAACGGCATGAAATTATAGGTGACGACGCGAATGCCGCACGCCGCGAGATTGCGCAGGCTCTCGCGGTACGCGTCGATCAGCCTGTCCCATTCGCCCGAGCGGGTCTTGATGCCCTCGTCGACCGGCAGGCTTTCGACCACCGTCCAGTCGAGCCCGGCGTCGCGCACCATCTGCTTGCGCGCGGCGATCGCCTCGCGCGTCCAGACCTCGCCGTTCGGGACCTCGTGCAGTGCGGTCACCACCTCGGTCGCGCCGGATTGCCGGATGCTGTCCAGCCGCACCGGATCGTTCGGCCCGAACCAGCGCATCGTCTGCGTCATCAACACACTCGTCATCCTCTTAAACCCTCAACCCCGTGCGCGGCGTAGCGCGCAGCAAACTCCACAAGACGACCGCCGCGAGCAGATCGAGCGCCGCCAACGCCGCGAACAGCGGGTCATATCCCCACGCATCCGCGCTCTGCCCGATCAGCAGCGTGAACAGCATCCCGCCGACCCAGGCCGACGTCCCCGCCATCCCGGTGGCGGTGCCGACCGTCCGGCTGTCGAACATGTCGGAACACAGCGTCACCAGCGCGCCGCTCAGCATCTGGTGCGCGAAGCCGCCGATGCAGAACAGGATGATCGCGACGCCGGGCGAGTGCGCAAGACCGATGCACGCCGGTCCGATCATGCACAGCGCGCCGATCGTCATCGTGATCTTGCGCGACGCGACCAGCGGCACGCCGCGCTTCATCAGCCAGCTCGGCAGCACGCCCGCGGCCAGGCTGCCGAAATCGGCGGCGAGGAACGGCATCCACGCCCATAAGGCGATACTCTTCAGATCGAGCTTCCACACCGACACCAAATAGAGCGGGATGAAGAAGTTGAACGTCTGCCACGCCGGTTCGGCCAGGAATTTGGGGACCGCGATCCCCCAGAAGCTGCGGCTGCGCAACAGGTCGCCGCGCGTCGCGGGCTTGGCGGTGACGTCCTCGCCGCGGGTCTCGATGATCGCGGCACGCTCGTCCTCGCTCAGCGCGGGATGCTCTGCGGGGCTGCGATAACCCCAATACCACAGGAACGCCCAGACGAGGCTGAGGCCGCCGGTCACGATGAACGCCGCCTGCCAGTTCCAGGCGAGGATACAGAAGGCGACGAGCGGCGGCGCGATCATGTTGCCGACGCTGGTGCCCATCTGGAACACGCTGGTCGCCAGCGATCGCTCGCGCGGGGGGAACCATTCGGACACCGTCTTGGCGCCCGCGGGGATCGCCGCCGCCTCGCTCGCGCCGAGCAGTGCGCGGAACAGCGCGAGGCTCGGCCAGCCAGTCGCCAGCGCATGCGCCATGTTGGCGAGCGCCCAGCCGACCGCGAACAGGAAGAAGCCGAGCCGTGTGCCCAGCAGGTCGAGCATGCTGCCGGCAACGGTCTGCATCACCGTGTAGCTGGCCTGGAACGCCAGCACGACCCAGCTGTAATCCTCGGTCGACATGCCGAATTCGGTTTTCAGCTGCGGTGCGGCGACCGACAGGGTCGAGCGTGCGAGATAGTTGAGGATCGTCCCCAGCGTCACCAGCCCGATCAGCCGCCAGCGCAGCGGCACGCTGCGCCAGCCGCGCCGCGGGTTGCCCGGCGCGCTCATCGCGTGATCTCGATGCCGGACACGATCGCGTCGCCCTTGATCGGCACGAATTTCAGGTCGAGCATGCCGTCGGTGACCGGCACGACGATCCGCCGCGTGACGCGCGTGAGCGGCGCGCCCGCGACCGCGGCGATATCCAGCGCGGCGATCGCGCGCTTGCCGTTGGCGACGACGTCGAACTGTCGGGCGCCGGCCGCAAGCGCGGGTTCGACGAAGCTCAGCTCGACCGTGTAGCGCCCGTTGGCGAGCGGCACGCGGTAGCCGAACCGGCCTTCGCGGTAGGTTTCGGCGACGGCACCTTCGGGCGTCCCCGCGACAACCTTTTTCTCGGGGCGCGGACCATAGCCCGAATAGGCGTTGATATCGCCGAAACGGCCGCCGTCGAAGAACGCGTCCGAGCCATAACGCTTGCCCGCGATCTCCGGTGCGACCAGCGCGCCGCTGTCGATCCGGATCGACCGCGCAGCCTCCGGCGCCACCCGCCATTCGATCGCGTCGTCGACCGCCCCGGTCGGGAAGACGCCGCGCGCGACGACGCGGTTCGCGCCCGCCGCCAGCGCGACGTTCGACCAGGCGCAGATCATCTGCGGACAGGCGCTCAGCGTGCCGACGACGCGGTCATTGACGAGCAGGTCGGTGCGCGGCGCGTTGCTGTACACCCGGACGTCGGCGACCGGATAGGCGCGGTCGACATAGCGCCGCCCGGCGACGTGCACGGTCGGCGTCGCGGTCCAGTTCGCCTTGTAGAAATAATAGGCGTCCTTGCGGATCTTTCGGTCGTAGGTGACGAGCCCCTTGGTGTTGATGTCGATCGCATCGCCCTCGCGCCGGACGGTCGTCGCGAAATCGAACGAATTCCACAGCCATGTCCCCCAGAGATAGGGTTTGGCGGACAGCGTCGCCCAGGCGGTTTCGTGGATGTAGCTCTCATATTCCTCGGGCTGGTTGCGCCCGCGCTGGTCGACCTTGCCGCCGAGCGGGTTGTCGGTGTGGATCGTCGTCGCGCCGCCCGCGCCATATTCGGTCACCGACACGGGCTGGTTCGGGCGCAGCGCGCGGAGCGAGTCGAGATGCTTGCCGAGATCGCCGGGCTGTCCGTAATACCAGCCGAAATAGCGGTTGGCCCCGCCGAGATCCGCGGCCTCCGCGGTGATCGGAATGTCCGCGGAGCCGAGCAGCCGGCCTTCGCAACAGGTCGCCAGCGCGGTCGCGCGGGACGGATCCTCGCTTTTCGCCAGCGCGTTCAGTTCGCGCAGCAGCGGCAGCGGATCGGGCGCGGGCGTGTCCTTGCTGGTGGTGATGAACGCCGGCAGCGACTTGCCGAAATCGACCTCGTTCGCGATCCCCCAGTTGAACACCGACGCGTGGTTGCCGTTCTGCCGGATCAGCTCGCGCAGCTGCTGGCGCGCATCGTCGCGCAGCCCGGCACTCGCGACCGCATCGTCGCCCCAGGTCCAGCGCGACACGAGCGGGATCTCGTCCCACAGCACCATGCCGTAGCGGTCGGCGAGGTCGTGGATCACCTGGCCGTGCTGGTAATGCGTCAGGCGGATGCTGTTCACGCCCATTTCGCGCATGATCGCGAAATCCTGCTCGATATCCGCAGGCGCGGTCGCCCAGCCCTTGCCCTCGCGATCCTGGTGATAGCCGACGCCCTGGAGCCGCAGCGGCTTGCCGTTGAGCATGAAGCCGCGGGCCGGGTCGGCGCGCATCTCGCGGATGCCGAACGCCTGCTCGACCCGGTCGAGCACCGCGCCCGACGCGTCGCGATCTCGACCACCAGACGGTGCAGATACGGATCGGCGACCCCGTTCCACAGATGCGGCGTCGCGACCGACAGCGACTGGACGCTCTCGGACGCGGTGTCGGCGCGCAGGGGGATGCGGCGGGTCGCGGTGGCGACCGTCTTGCCGCCCGCGTCGATCAGCCTGACCACCGCGTTGACCGCCTGAGCCTTGGTGCCGTCGTTCCGGATCCGCACGCGGACGTCGACCTTCGCCATCGCCGCGTCGATCGACCTGGTCGTCGCGAAGATCCCGCTGCCACCGGCATCGAGCATGTCGACATGGACCGCGTTCGTGACGATCAGGCTGACCGGCCGATACAGCCCGCCATGCACGAAGAAATCGCCCGCGAGCGGCAGGATGTCCGCGGTCGACGACCCCTGCGCCGGTTGCGTATTGTCGACCTTGACCAGCAGCGTGTTCGCCTGCCCGGCGCGGAACGCGCGCGTGGCATCGAGCCGGAAGCGTGAAAACCCGCCCTTGTGCCCGCCGATCCGCTGGCCGTTGAGCCAGACCTCGGCGGTGCGGCTCGCCGCGTCGAACTGCAACCACGCGCGCTGACCTGCGTCCATGGCGGGCGGCGTGAACGTCATGCGGTACCAGCCGACGCCTGATATTTGTCGACCGATTCGGCATTGTTCAGATGGGTCTGGGGGTCGGGCATGTAATAGCCGACGCGGTTCCAGGTGTGCGGTACGCTGACCCGCTCCCAGGATCCGGCGGCCTGCGCGGCCTGCGCCGGATCGACGTCGCCGCCGCGCTGGAACTCCCAGCCCTGCGCCAAGGGGACGACCGTTCGCTCACTCTGTGCGGCAGCGGGCGCGGCCATAACGGCGATGACGGCCGCCGCGACATATCTGGTCTGCATAACCCTCTCCCTGATCTTTTTTTTTTGCAGCTTAATTCCTGACAATTGGCCTGACCAGTTAATTTTTGGGTTTGGCTTGGATTTTGGACGGTTTTTGGAAGAGCGAGTCACGTGGTGCCACGTCTCTGACGCGCCCGGCCCTCTGCGTGTCAGGACAATAAGGCTGTCGAGGGTTGGCATGTGATCGGGCTTGCGGCCGTCCGGTAAGGCAGGTCGCGCGTCCAGCATCAGCCGCGCGCGGGCCTCTCTTTTTTGATTCAAATCAAGAACAGAGATCAACGTTAAGAGAAAGGTAACGGAATCGGGGTATATTTCAGTTGTATTCGAAGGACTAAGCCACCGCGGCCGTTCGTTTTATACAACGATCGACCTTCTTTTCATCAAGACCTTCGCCACCGACATTGCCGCATTCAGCGGCCCTTCCGACGCCTTGCTACTACGACTCCCGCTGCTGCGGATGGGAGGTTCGTAGCGTCCATCCGCGGTGACTTTCGAGGTATATCCAATGACGTCGATCCTTCGGGCAGCCGCGTGTGCGGCGGTGAGTATGGCTGCGCTCGTGGCAGGCGGCGGGGCCGCGCAGGCACAGGTACCGGTCGGCGCCGGTGGCCAGCTGCAGCAGATCCCGCCCGTGCCGCTGACCGATACGCCCGATCCCGAGCTCGGCCTGACTCGCAAGACGCCGGTCGCGATCCCGGCCGCGGGCGGACCCTCGGCGCGCGTGGATGCGATCCGCGTCACCGGCGCGACGCTGTTCCCCGAAGCGACGCTGGTCGCCGCGACGGGGTTCGCGCCCGGTGCGACGCTCGATCTCGCGGGTCTGAAGACGCTCGCGGCGCGGATCACCGACTATTATACCAGCCGCGGCTATTTCGTCGCGCAGGCCTATCTGCCCGCGCAGGACGTGCAGAGCGGGACGGTGACGATCGCGGTCGTCGAGGGTCGCCTCGGCGCGGTCGGGCTGCGCAACGATCCCGCCTCGCGGACAGCGTCGCGAACGGCATGCTCGACGGGCTCGAGGTCGGTGATGCGGTCGCGGTCGCGCCGATCGAACGCCGGCTGCTGATGCTGTCCGACCTGCCCGGCGTGCGCGTGCGCTCGACGCTGAGCCCCGGCACCGCGGTCGGCACGTCGGACCTGCTGGTCGACATCACCCCGGGCCGCAGCATCACGGGCAGCGTCGAGGCCGACAATGCGGGCAATCGCTATACCGGCGCTTACCGCGTCGGCGGGTCGGTCAACTGGAACAACCCGACCGGCTCGGGCGACGTGCTCGGCTTTCGCGCGCTGACGTCCTTCTCGGGGCTTGCTTATGGCCGCGCCTCCTATCAGGCGCCGATCGGCAAGGTGACGCTCGGCGTCGCCTATGCGCATCTCGACTATGAACTCGGCAAGGAATTCGACAGCCTCGACGGCAGCGGCAATGCCGAGATCGCCAGCGTCTATGCCAGCTACCCTCTGATCCGGTCGCGCGACAGCAACCTGTACGTGACGGTGGCGGGCGATGCGAAATGGTTCGACGACCGGTTCGGGATCGTCGACACGGTCACCTATCGCAGTGCGCAGGTCGTCACCGGCGGCCTCAGCGGCGACTCGCACGACACGCTGCTCGGCGGCGGCTGGAACGCCTATTCGCTGAGCGTCTCGGTCGGCACGCTCGACATTCGCGGTGCCTATGAGCGGTCGGTCGACGCGCTGACCGCGCGCACCGATGGGCGCTATGGCAAGATGCAGTTCAGCCTGGCGCGGCTGCAGACGATCAGCGGGCCGGTCTCGGTGTTCGGCTCGGTCCGCGGGCAGGTCGCGTTCAACAATCTCGACATCTCCGAGAAGATGGAGCTGGGCGGCGCCTATGCGGTGCGCGCTATCCCGAGGGCGAGGCCTATGGCGACCAGGGCTATGTCGCGACCGCCGAGGCGCGGCTCGCGCTGCCGCGGGTCATCCCGGGCGCGCTGCAGCTGTTCGCGTTCGTCGATGTCGGCGAGGTCGATTATGTGAAGCGGCGCTATTTCGACGGATCGAACCATGCTGTCCGCAGCGCCTATGGCGCGGGCGCGACCTGGACTGCACCGTACGACATCGTGCTGCGCGCGACCTATGCGCGCAAGCTGGGCAGCGCCGACGCGACCGCCGCCCCCGACCGGTCCGGCCGCGCCTGGTTCCAGATCGCCAAGAGCTTCTGACGCCCGCGCGCACGACCGCGACCAGCACCGACATTTCGCGGCCATCCGCCGCCACCCGAGGATACCGCCCATGACCCCGATCCCCGCATCGATCCGCCATCGCCCCGCCGCCGCCGCTCCCTCCACCGCACCGACGCGTCAGCGCCGCGGCGGGCTGTTCGGCACGACCGGACTCGCGCGTTCGCGGACT
>NZ_JRVI01000042.1:0-41319 GCF_000783375.1 Sphingomonas sp. Ant20 | reverse complement strand
CCGGTAGAGCGCGGCGGTGCGCGTCGCGACCTGCGACGGGATCACGCCTCGCTCTGGTCGACCGCGGTCCTTGCCCGCGTGACGTCGAACGCCGTGCCGCGCCCACCACGTTGCAGGCGGCGCGTGCGTCGAGCGTCTGGCGCTGGAGGGCAAGTACCCGGCTGTTGGCGGCGAGCACCATGTTCGCCGTGCACACCGCGGCATAGCTGCGCGCGGTTCGGCAGCGACGGTCACGCGGACGTCGTCGCGCGCGGCGGCGACCGCCTGCGCATCGCCCTGCGCGGCTTCGATCGCGCGCCGGATGCGCCCCGACAGGTCGAGCGGATAGGCGAGGGTGATGCCGAGATTGGCGTCAAGCGTTCCGGGCAGGTTGCCGCGGCTCGCATAGGGCCGGTCGATCGACGTACCGCCGCCGATCGTGGTCGACAGCGTCCGCCCGGCGGCAACCTCCGCAACGACCGCGTCGGCACGGCGGAGATTGGCATCGGCAGCGCGCAGATCGGTGTTCGCCGCCAGCGCCTCGGCGACGAACGCGTCGAGGCGGGGATCGCCATAGAGTTGCCACCAGTGATCGGGGGAGGGGGGCATCGACGAACGCGGCCTCGTGACCGCTGTCGAACGCGCCCTGCGCGGCGGGCATCGCGGCGACGGCGCGATCGGGACGTACATAGTCCGGGCCGGCGGTGGTGCAGGCGGCGAGGCCGAGCGCGAGGATACTCGCGGCAAGACCCCGGCGGGTGGGGGAGGCGGCGATCCCGCCCCGTCCAGGAGAAGGGGCGATCTGCGAGAGACGCGTGCGCATCACGCCGGCGCTCCCGACTGAAGTTTGGGCTCCACCGTCACCGTCGCCGTCCGCCCGACGATAAGCGGGACACCCTTCGGCACCTGCACGAGCTTCACACGCACGGGGATGCGCTGTGCGAGGCGGACCCAGTTGAACGTCGGGTTCACATTGGGCAGCAGGTTGGTCGTGTTCGTCCGTTCGCTGTCGTTGATGCCCGCGGCGATGCTGTCGACTCGACCGTGCAACGCCTGCGCTTCGCCCATCAGATGCACGGTCACCGGGTCGCCGAGATGGATGCTGCCGAGCTTGGTTTCCTCGAAATACCCCTCGACCCGAAGCGAGTCCGTGTCGATCAGCGCCATCGCCTGCGCGCCCGCGGCAATATAATCGCCGGGGTGCAGGTCGAGATTTGTGACGATGCCGTGCACGGTCGCCCGCACCGTCGTCCGCGCGAGATTCAGCGCCGCGGTCGATCGCGCGCTCCGGGCCTGCGCGAGCGTCGCCGAGGCAGTGGCGACGCGCGCGACATTCTGTTCGTGCGTTTCCTTGGCGACCAGGTCGCCCAGTGCGAGGTCGCGCTGTGCCTCGCGCCGCGCCTGCAGCAGCGTCGCGCGCGCGCTCGCGATCGAGGCGTCAGATTGCGCAAGCGTCAGTTCGAAGCGCGGACGATCGACCACGAACAGCACGTCGCCGGGCTTGACCCTCTGGTTGTCCCGCACGGCGACGCGCGTGACGAGACCCGCGACATCGGGGGTGACGCGAACGATGTCGGCCCGGATATGCCCGTCGCGCGTCCACGGATCGCTCTCATAGCGCTTCCACAGCCACAGCGCGACGACCACCGCGAGGGCGACGATGACCAGAGTGGCGGCGGAACGGCCGAGCGGGGCCAGCAGGGACTTGAGACGGGGCGAGGTCATGCGGAGGGTCCGGTGAGCAGGGCAAGTAGCCCGAGGATGAGGATGAACAGCGCCAGGTCGACCAGCGGACGATAGGTCACCGCGCGGTACACCCCGGCAAAGGCGAGCAGGCGGGTGGCGACGCCGGTGAGCACGACCGCGGCGCCGGCAAGCAGGAGAAGGGTCGGCAGATAGACACCGCCGATCGAGATCTCGCCGGTCATGCGGGCATCTCCGGTAAGCCCGCATAGGCGGGGGCCGAGGGAAAGAGGTTGCGGCGCAACGAGGTGAGCGCGAGCACGCTCGTGCGGTGGCGGTCGGGCATGCTCGATGCGAAGCCGGCCAGCGCCCGGTCGATCCCCGCGAGCAGATCGGGTTCGGGGGGCGCGGGCTGGTTGGGGCGCAGCGCGCGGTAATGCGAGCCGACCCCACGCAGCACCGGCGTGATCATCGCCGCCTCGTCGACCGGACCGTCGATGCGGAGCTGGCGGAGTTCGCCGACCGCCACACCGACGCGCAGGTCGGTCAGCGCATCGAGCAGCGGCTTGCCGGGATCCTCGCCCTGCAGCGCCAGCCGCGGTGCGAGCAGGCCAATCCGGTCGAGCATCCGCGCGATCCAGCCCGCCGTATCGGGCCGGCCGGTCGAATCCGCGCGCGTCGCCAGTTCGCGCCAGCCGGCGCGGAGCAACCGCCGCGCGCTGGTCTGCGCGCCGATCGTCTGAAACAGGCCGACCGTGACGACCGCGAACAACGTCCCGATCAATTGCGCGATCGCGCCGTTCATAAACTGATCGAAGCCGCCGCCGAACCGGTCGTTCAGCCCGACCGTGTTAAGTCCGCCAAGCAACGCGCCGAGCGTGACGAGCAAGGTTGCCGGCCGCGCGAGGAACATTCCTCCGATCAGCATCGGCGGCGCGAGCACCGCGGCGAGCGTCACGAAGTCGGTCACGCGCGGCAGGATCGCAAACGCATAGACGGCCGACACGACCAGGCCGAGGATCGTGCCATAGAAGAACGCCTTGATCGCCGGTGCCGGGTTGTCGCTGTTGCCGAACAAGGCGCAGCACACCCCCGCAATCAGCACCGCGCCCGCACCGTCGGGCCATGCTGTCCCGATCCAGAAGGCGCAGCCCAGCAGGATCGTCATCACCGTGCCGGCGGCTGCACGCAACGCGATGCCGCGATCCCGGTGGAGCGGTCGCCGGGCGGAGCGTGCCAGCAGCCGCGCGACGGCGGGGGTGACGGGCGCGCGCGACGGCGATCGCATCTGATCGCGTAGGTCGCGTACGTTGCGATGCGCGTCGACCAGTTCCCCGAGCCGCGCCACCAGGCTCAGCCGCAACGCGTCACGCCAGATCAGCGCGCTGCCGGGCGCGGGTTCGAGCGCGCGGGCCCGGGCAATCAGCTCATCGGCGTGCGCGCCGCGCTCCGATGCCGAAGAGGGATCGCGCAGCCATTCGCGAACGTCCTCGATCAGCGCGAGCGCCTCGGGGCGCGGCCTGTCGGCGCCCCGCTTGAGTTCGACGATCCGGTCGTCGATCGCGCTCGCCAGCGGCAACAGCATCGACAGCTCCGCCTGGAGTGCGCGAAGCGTCCGGACGCGCGGGAGCAGCCGGGCGGTGTCGAATGGCAAGTGAATGGAAAGCTGGTGCAACTCGTTGATATCGAGCGCCAGCCGCCGCCGGTCGCGGTCGAGCGCGGCATCGCTTTCCCCCGCAAGCGAATCGCGCGACCAGCGTTCCGCGTCGGCGAGGATCGCGTCGATCCGACCGAGCAGCACGGCGGTGACGGTCTGCGGGAAGACGAGGCCGTGGATCAGACTGCCACACAGGATACCGATCGTGATCTCCTGCACCCGCAGCGCAGCGATGGTGAAGACCGCGCCCGGCGCCGCAACCGACGGAAACCCTATGATGCTGGCGGTATAGCCCGCGAGCAGGAACACATAGGCCCGCGGCGTCCGGTCGAGCAGCGAGATGTAGAGGCACAGCCCGAGCCACAGCGCGAGGCCGAGTGACAGGAGTTCGGGCGCGTTGACGAGGTTCGGCACGAGCACGACCGCGGCAATCGCGCCGAGCACGGTGCCCGCGACCCGGAACACCGCCTTGGACAACACCGCGCCGGCCAGCGGCTGCGCGACGATATAGGACGTCGTCACCGCCCAATAGGGCCGCGTCAGACCGATCCGCAGCGCGATGTAATAAGCGAGGATCGCGGCGACGAAGCATTTGACCGAGAAGAGCGCCTCCTTCCCCCCGAACCGGGACAGCGTCATCGTCCACGATCTGCCACAAACCGCGCGCCGAGCCGTTCCGCAACGCGTAGCGCGGTGGCCAGATCGTCGTCCGGCACACCCTCGAGCATCGCATGGCGTAGCGTCGCGAACTTCGCCTCGATCGTGGTGACGAGCGTTCGCCCGTGCGGCGTCAGGCGGATCCGGCTGACCCGCGCATCGGCGGGATCGCGGTGGCGCTCGACAAGCCCGGCGGCGGTCATCTGGTCGATCGAGCGCACCAGCGATGCCTGTGTCACGTCGAGTTCACAGGCGAGATCGATCTGCCGCACATCGTCGCCCAGCCGCCCGACCTGAACGAGTGCCCAGCCGGTCGATGCCGACACCCCCATGTCGCGGAGCGCGTGGTCGGCCGCCTGCCGCCAGCTGCGCGCGAGCGGCAGGAGGGTGCGGGCATAGGAGGATTCGAGCACGGCGCGGGGGGAAGTCATTAGCGTGCTAAGTAATCATGTCAGCCCATGCTGCAATGTAAAATAGTAAGTTATGCAAGGAATTTGTTCGCGCCCGCCGGGCCGCGCGGCGTGCGCGACCCGGCGGCTCAGACCTAGTGGTTGTCGCGCGGCAGGCCCATCGTCTGGGCGATGCGCTGGTATTTCTCGGCACCTTCTAGGATGGCACCGGTTTCCATCTGGCCGACCGTGGCGCGCTGAATTTCCTGCCACGGCGTCTGCGAGCGCGGGAAGGCGTATCCGCCCGCCGCAGTCAGCGTGCGGCGTCGCTCGGCGAGTTCCTCATCGGAGATCAGGACATCGGCGCTGCCCTTGCCGAGATCGATGCGAACCCGGTCGCCGGTGCGGATCAGCGCGAGGCCGCCCATTGCCGCCGCCTCGGGGCTGGCGTTGAGGATCGAGGGCGAGCCTGACGTGCCCGACTGGCGACCGTCGCCGATGCAGGGAAGCGCGTGAACGCCTTCGCGGATGAGATAAGCGGGCGGACGCATGTTGACGACCTCGGCGGCACCCGGATAGCCGATCGGCCCGGCGCCACGCATGAACAGCAGCGTATCGGTGGTGATGCCGAGCGACGGATCGTCAATCCGGTGATGATAGTCCTCGGGGCCGTCGAACACGACCGCGGGGCCTTCGAACGCCTCGGGATCGTCCGGATTGCTGAGATAGCGTTCGCGGAATTCCGGCGAGATGACGCTCGTCTTCATGATCGCGCTGTCGAACAGGTTACCGCGCAGGACGATGAAGCCGGCATCCTGCAGCAGCGGGGTCGCGAACGGACGGATGACGCGCTCGTCCTCGATCGTCGCGGTGCGGCAATTGTCGCCGATGCTCTTGCCGTTGGCGGTGATCGCGTCTTCGTGGATCAGGCCCTGCTTCATCAGCTCGGCGACGACGGCGGGCACGCCCCCGGCATGGTAATAATCCTCGCCGAGATACTCCCCGGCGGGCTGAAGGTTGACCATCAGCGGGACCTTGTGACCGTGCTTCTGCCAGTCGTCGATCGGCAGGTCGACGCCGATATGGCGCGCGATCGCGGCGAGGTGGATCGGCGCGTTGGTCGATCCGCCGATCGCCGAATTGACGACGATCGCGTTGTAGAACGCCTCCTTGGTCAGGATGTCGGAGGGCTTCAGATCCTCGGCGACCATGTCGACGATCCGCTTGCCGGTCTTGTACGCGACCTCCTGGCGGTCGCGGTAGGGCGCGGGGATCGCGGCCGAGCCGGGCAGTTGCATGCCGAGCGCCTCGGCCAGGCTGTTCATCGTCGTCGCGGTGCCCATCGTGTTGCAATAGCCGGTCGAGGGCGCGGACGAGGCGACAAGCTTGATGAAGCCCTCATCGTCGATCGCGCCGGTCGCGAGCAGCTCGCGCGCCTTCCACACGATCGTGCCCGAGCCGGTCCGCTCGCCCTTGTGCCAGCCGTTGAGCATCGGCCCGACCGACAGCGCGATGGCGGGAATGTTGACCGTCGCCGCCGCCATCAGGCAGGCGGGCGTCGTCTTGTCGCAGCCGATCGTCAGCACGACTCCGTCGAGCGGATAGCCGTAGAGCACCTCGACCAGCGCCAGATAAGCGAGGTTGCGGTCGAGCCCGGCGGTCGGGCGCTTGCCGGTCTCCTGGATCGGATGGACCGGGAATTCGAGCGCGATCCCGCCCGCCTCGCGAATGCCTTCGCGCAGCCGTTCGGCGAGCACGAGGTGGTGACGGTTGCAGGGGCTGAGGTCGCTGCCGGTTTGCGCGATGCCGATGATCGGCTTGCCCGAACGCAGTTCCTCAAGGCTCAATCCGAAGTTCAGATAGCGCTCCAGATAAAGCGCGGTCATGTCGATATTCTCGGGATTGTCGAACCACGCGCGGCTGCGGAGTTTGGGCAAGTCGGTCATGAGAGGCTTTCCGGGGTAAGCAGGTCGAATATCAGCGAGCGACGGAGACGCGGTAGATCATGGCGTGATGATAGGGCTTGCCCGGATCGACACGCGCAGAGACGAAATTCGGCTTGTTCGGTGCGTCCGGAAATTTCTGCGGTTCCAGCGCGATACCGTCACCCATCCGGTAGAGATGGCCGTGCTTGCCGATGAACGTCCCGTCAAGAAAATTGCCGGTGTAGAACTGACGCCGGGCTCGGTCGACAGGACTTCAAGCACGCGTCCCGAGGCAGGATCCTCAAGCCGCGCGGCCAGCTCGGGCTTGGCGGTGACGCCCTTGTCGAGCGCGAAGTTGTGGTCGTAGCCGTGGCCGTAGCGGATCTGCTGGTCGCGACCGTCGCGAAGCCCTTCGCCGACGATCCGGCCGTTGCGGAAGTCGAACACGGTCCCCTGGACGGGCTGCAACGCACCGGTCGGGATCAGCTTGTCGTCGACGGGCGTGATCGCCTTGGCGGGGATCGTCAGCCGGTGGCCGTTCGCGCCCATCGCCGATCCCTCGCCACCAAGGTCGAAGATCGCGTGATTGGTCATGTTCACGATCGTCGGCTTGTCGGTCCTGGCATCATAGGCGATGCCGAGATTGCCCGCTTCGTCGAGCGTGTAGGTAACGGTGACGTCGAGATTGCCCGGATAGCCGGATTCGCCATCCGCGCTGCGGTGGCCGAGCACGAGCGTCGCGGTCGGGCCGTCCTTGATCGACAGGACTTTCCACGCGACCTTGTCGAAACCCTTGCCGCCGCCGTGCAGCGAATTGACCTTGTCGTTGAGCGGAAGCTGATAGGCCTTGCCGTCGAGCGTGAAGCGGCCGCCGGCGATGCGGTTGGCGAAGCGCCCGACCGTCACGCCGAAGAAATTGGGATGGTCGACATAGGAGGCGAGGTCATCATAGCCGAGCACGACGTCGGCGACCTTGCCGGCCTGGTCGGGCGCCATCAGCGATTGCAGCGTCGCGCCGTAGGACAGGATGCGCGCCGAGACGCCGTGCGCGTTGCTGAGCGTGATCGCCTCGATCGCCGTGCCGTCGCGCAGCGTACCCGCGGGGGTGCGCCTGGCCTCGGCCGCGTTCGCCGCCGGCGCTGCCAGGGCGGCTAAGAGAGTTGCCAAGATGATCCCCGTTTTTCCGATTCCGCTCATTCCGGTTCCTATCCTGATCCTCTGACGCCGTTGACGCGCCTTATGGGGGTATATAGTCGGACAATATATTTCTGAGCAAGCCATGCGGGAAAAGACTGATGTTCAGTCGCCGACATGGCACGGAGGATGGACGATTATGGCGATGCCGATACAGACGCACGGGACGATCGCAGGCGCTGCACCGGGGACGGGGGGCAGTGCGGAGGGGCCGAGCTACCGATCCGCGCTGACCTTGCTGGCCAGCCTGTTCTTCATGTGGGGCTTCATCACGGTCATCAACAACACGCTGCTGCCGCATCTGCGCAGCGTGTTCGATCTCAGCTACACACAGACCACGCTGATCGAGAGCGTCTGGTTCATCGCCTATTTCTTCGCGTCGATCCCGTCCGCCAAGCTGATCGAGCGTGTCGGCTATCAGCGCGCGATGGTGTTCGGGCTCGCGATGATGGCCGCCGGCGCGCTGATGATGGTGCCCGCCGCGCGGCTGCCGTCTTATGGTGTGACGCTGTTCGCCCTGTTCGTGATCGCCAGCGGCATCACGCTGCTTCAGGTCGCGGCGAACCCCTATGTCGCGGTCGTCGGCCCGCCCGAGACCGCCTCGTCACGGCTCAACCTGGTCCAGGCATTCAATTCGGCGGGTGCGACGCTCGCGCCCTTGTTCGGCGGCTATCTGATCCTCGGCCGCTCGACCTCGGGTACGGCGGTCGCCGGATCCACCGCGGTATTGACCCCCGCCGAGCGGCTTGCCGACGCGCAGTCAGTCGTGCTGCCCTATCTCATCGTCGCGGGCGTGCTGGTCGTGCTCGCGGTCGTCATCGCACGCTTCCCGCTGCCGGCAATGGGGGCGGCGACGCAGCGTTCGGCAAAGGCCGATCGCAAGGGCCTGTCGCTCTGGTCGCATCGCAACCTCGTGCTCGGCATCCCGGCAATCTTCATCTATCTGATCGCCGAGATCGGCGTCGCCAACCTCTTTATCAACTTCGTCAGCCAGCCGCAGATCGGCAATCTGACGCATGAGCAGGCCTCGCACTATCTGTTCATCCTGTGGGGCGGGATGATGGTCGGGCGGCTGGTCGGCAGCGTCATCATGCGTAGCGTTCCGGCGGAGCACGTCCTGGCGCTGGCCAGCATCGGCGCGTTCGTCGTGATGCTGGTCGCCACCTTCACCACCGGGCACGTCGCGATGTGGGCGCTGATCTCGGTCGGGCTGTTCCATTCGATCATGTTCCCGACGATCTTCACGCTCGGCATCCGCGGGCTCGGACCGCTGACGGAAGAGGGGTCGGGGCTGCTGATCATGGCAATCGCGGGTGGTGCACTGGTAATCGTGCAGGGCTGGCTCGCGGACCGTTATGGCCTGCAGATCTCGTTCCTGCTGACCGCGGCGTGTGAACTCTACATCCTGTTCTACGCGCTCTGGGGATCGCGCGTGACGCATGCGCTGCCCGAGCCGGTCGCGGTTGGATGATCCGGATGGCGGCGGTGCGGCGCGTTCAGCGCTGCATCGCCGCCTTCGTATCTTCCAGTGCCAGGTCGACCAGCGTGCGCATCGCGGCACTTGCCGCCGCGGCATCGCCAGCCGCGATCGCGTCATAGACGAGCACATGATCGGGGATCGGGTTGCGGGGCAGCGCGCGGGCGCGTTGCTTGTACTGGGTGGTCCAGTTGACCGCCGCGCCGATGCTGGCGCTCAGCACGATCAGCGCATCGTTCCGCGTCGCGGTCAGCACGGCGTCGTGGAATTCGCGATCCGCCGCGCGGCCCGCCTCGGTCGCGAGCGTGTGGCGACGCATCGCGGTGAGCGCGTCCTTCATGATCTTCAGATCGGCGCGGTCGCGGCGCTCGGCCGCGAGCGCGGCGGCGGCCGGTTCGACGATCGCGCGCAGTTCGAACAGGTCGCGCACGAACATGATGTCGGGCTCGGCCGCGAATGCCCAGGCGAGCACGTCGGGATCGAGCAGATTCCATCGGCTGCGGGGCAGGACGCGCGTGCCGATCTTGGGCCGGCTCTCGACCAGCCCCTTGGCGGTCAGCACCTGGACGGCCTCCCGGTACGCGCTTCGGGACACGTCGAGCGTCTTGGAGAAATCGACTTCCCCGGCCAGCGTGTCGCCGGGCGCATATTCGCCCGACAGGATCGCGGTGCCCAGCTTGTGCGCCACCGCGCCGTGCAGGCGGCGGCCGGTCCCCCGGGGGCTGCGTGCTGTTCCGGCGTCGGTCACAATCTCCTGTGGATCGTCGTCGTTGATCGTCATAGCGCCTGCTCCATCATCACGGCGTAACAGTCCGCGTGCCATCAAGGAACGCCAAAAGATTGCTAAATCGGGCCATTGCGCATAAGTCTGAGTATAAGGGAGCTACTATCCATGACTGATATCCAGACGGCCAAGACGGCCGGCCACGACGCGTTCCGTTCGATCGACGCGACGACCGGGCTCGCAATCGGTGAGGCCTTTGCGGTGCACGGCGCCGATGACGTCGCCGCGGCCTGCGCTGCCGCCGACGCGGCGTTTGATGCGTATCGCGCGACCGACAATGCGGCCCGCGCGGACTTTCTCGAACGGATCGGCGAAGAGATCGTCGCGCTCGGTGACACGCTGATCGTCACTGCGATGCGCGAGAGCGGCTTGCCGCGCGCGCGGCTCGAGGGCGAGCGGGGTCGTACCGTTGGCCAGCTGAAGCTGTTTGCAGGCGTCGTGCGCCGCGGCGGCTGGATGGGTGTCCGCATCGACTCGGCGCTGCCCGACCGCGCACCCTTGCCGCGTCCCGACCTGCGCCTGCGGATGATCCCGCTCGGCCCGGTCGCGGTGTTCGGCGCGAGCAATTTCCCGCTCGCCTTCTCGACCGCGGGTGGTGATACCGCCTCGGCGCTCGCTGCCGGCTGCCCCGTCGTCGTCAAGGGTCATCCGGCGCACCCCGCTACCGGCGCGATGGTCGCTGGCGCAATCGAGGCGGCGGTTGCTGCCTGCGGCCTGCCAAAGGGCGTGTTCTCGCATCTGGTCGGCCCCGGCAATGATCTGGGCAGCACGCTGGTCCAGGATCCGCGGATCGCTGCGGTCGGCTTCACCGGGTCGCGCGCTGGCGGCCTGGCACTCGTCAAGCTGGCGCAGGCGCGCGACGTGCCGATCCCGGTCTATGCCGAGATGTCGAGCATCAATCCCGTCGTGCTGCTGCCCGAGGCGCTGAAAGCGCGCGGCGCGGCGCTGGGTACGGCGTTCGTCGGGTCGCTGACGATGGGCGCGGGGCAGTTCTGCACCAATCCCGGTCTGGTCCTCGCCATCGAGGGCGACGGGCTCGATGCGTTTGTCGCCGCAGCGGCGACCGCGCTTCCCGACGCACCGGCGGCGACCATGCTCACCGGCGGCATCCATGCCGCGTACCAGAAGGGCGTCGAGGCGCTTGCGGGCCATGACGCGGTCAAGACGATCGCACAGGGCAAGGTCGGCGAAGGTGTCGCACAGGGGCAGGCGGCGTTCTTCGAAACCACAGCTGCACAGTTCCTGAGCGACGCGGCACTGGGACATGAGGTGTTCGGGGCGTCGTCGCTGCTGGTGCGCTGCGCAGACGAGAACGAGCTCCATGCCGTGCTGCGCGCCGCGGAAGGTCAGCTGACCGCGACGATCCAGATGGATGCGGGCGATGCCGGGATGGCGTCGCACCTGATCCCACTGCTCGAGCGCAAGGCGGGGCGGATCCTGGCCAATGGCTGGCCGACGGGTGTCGAGGTCGCGCATGCGATGGTCCATGGCGGACCGTTCCCGGCGACGTCGGACGGTCGCACGACCTCGGTCGGCAGCCTGGCGATCGACCGCTTCCTGCGGCCGGTATCCTACCAGAACCTGCTGCCGGAATTGCTGCCCGCCTGCGTGCGTGACGACACGGACGCGCCGCGGCTGATCGACGGCGTCGTCGCCGGCTGACCCGCCAATTCCCTGCATGATGACGTCCGGGCGAACCGTAACAGCGGCACCCGAAAAGGAGAGGAAGATGAGCTTGCGCCTGTTGCAGCATGTTGGCGTCGACGGCACGCGATCCGTGATCGCGGCCACCAGCGCGGGGGCGGCTTTCGTTCCCGGCATCGACAGCGTTCGCGCGCTCGCCGAACGGGCGATCGCGGAGGGTCTTGATCTTGCCGCCACGGTCGCGGCCTGCGGTACGGGCGCCAGCGTCGACATCGCGGCCGAACTGACGGCCGGTCGTCTGATGTCGCCGATCGATCATGTCGACCCGGCGCACGTCGTCATGACGGGTACCGGGCTGACGCATCTCGGCTCGGCCGAGGGGCGCGACAAGATGCACCGTGCCGCGGCGGATGCCGAAAAGCAGACCGATTCGATGCGGATGTTCCTGGAAGGGGTCGAGCGCGGCAAGCCGGGGCCGGGCGAGTGCGGCCAGCAGCCCGAATGGTTCTACAAGGGTGACGGTTCGGGCCTCGTCGCGCCGGGGGCAGCGCTGGAGATGCCCGATTTTGCCGAGGATGGTGGCGAAGAGCCCGAGCTTGCCGGGATCTACCTGATCGGGGCTGACGGCACGCCGTTCCGGCTCGGCCTGTGTCTGGCCAACGAGTTCAGCGATCACGTGACCGAGCGGCACAATTATCTGTGGCTCGCGCATTCCAAG
The DNA here is from genome assembly GCF_000783375.1 of Sphingomonas sp. Ant20. Classification (NCBI taxonomy): domain Bacteria; kingdom Pseudomonadati; phylum Pseudomonadota; class Alphaproteobacteria; order Sphingomonadales; family Sphingomonadaceae; genus Sphingomonas; species Sphingomonas sp. Ant20. The sequence continues at coordinate 29,212 of NZ_JRVI01000042.1, read as the reverse complement.
CTGCGCCAGGCGTCGCTCGGCCCGGAGCTGCTCGTCGGCCCACCGCCCGAGCATGTCGAGGGGATGAGCCGGATCCACCGCGACGGCGCCGTCCTGTGGGAGAAGCCGTTCCTGTCGGGCGAGGCGAACATGTCGCACAGCATCGCCAATCTCGAGGCGCATCATTTCAAATATGATCTGTTCCGCCGCCCGGGCGACATCCATGTCCATTTCTTTGGGACTGCGACGCTGTCGTTCGCCGAGGGCGTGACGACGCGTGAAGGCGACGTGTTCGAGATCGAGGCTGCGCCCTTCACGCTGCCGCTGCGCAACACGCTGACCAGGGCCGCACCGCGGTCGGTCTCGGTAAAGGCGCTTTGAGCGTGGCGGGTATCCGCATCGCCGTTGTCGGCATGGGCAAGATCGCACGCGACCAGCATCTCCCGTCGATCGCGGGCAACGCCGAATTCGAGCTCGTCGCCAGCGTCAGCCCGCGGGATCCGGGCGTCGAGGGCGTCGTCAACTTCAGGTCGCTGGAGGCGCTGCTCGCCGAAGGTCCGGCGATCGACGCGATCGCTCTCTGCACGCCGCCGCAGGTGCGCTATTCGCTCGCCACGATGGCGCTCGAAAAGCGCCTGCACGTGTTCCTCGAAAAGCCGCCGGGCGCGACACTCGCGGAGGTCGACGCGCTCGAGGCTCAGGCAGCACAGACCGGCGCGACGCTGTTCGCCGGCTGGCATTCGCGGTTCGCGGCGGGTGTCGCGCCCGCCAAGGCCTGGCTTGCCGACCGTCGCATCGACCGCGTGTCGATCGTCTGGCGCGAAGACGTCCGCGTCTGGCATCCCGGTCAGGCGTGGATCTGGGAGCCGGGCGGGCTCGGCGTATTCGATCCGGGCATCAATGCCCTGTCGATCGCGACCGAGATCCTGCCCGAGCCGTTCTTCCTGGCGTCCGCGACACTGTCGACACCGGCCAATCGTGCCGCGCCGATCGCCGCCGATCTCGCTTTCCGCAGTGCGTCGGGCACACCGATCACGATGGATCTCGACTGGCGCCAGACCGGCCCGCAAAGCTGGGACATCGTCGTCGACACCGACGCCGGCACGCTCCGTCTTGCCAAAGGCGGCGCGGTGCTGACCCTGCCCGAGGGCAGCAGCGAGCATGACGATGCGGAATATGCCGGGCTCTATGCGCGTTTCGCCGCCCTGGTCCGCGACGGGCGCAGCGAGGTCGACACGACCCCCTTCACGCTCGTTGCCGACGCGTTCCTGCGCGGCACCCGCGTCTCGGTCGCGGCGTTCGACGACTAGGACCGCGGGCGCGGTGGCCCGCGGTCCTGTTCGGCCGTGGGGTTAAAGCCTCAGGCCGAGACCGACGCCGAAGACGAGCGGATCGAGATTGATCTTCACGTTCTGCGTACCGATTGCCGTCGTGCGCAGGCGGGCGCTCGTGTCGATGTCGATATATTTGACGTCGAGGTTGAGAAAGACCTTCGGCGTGATGTCGACGTCGACCCCGGCCTGCGCCGCCCAGCCGAAGCTGTCCTTCATACGTACCCGCGTCCGTCCGACCGCCTTTTCGAGACCCGCCGAGGCATCCTCGTTCCAGAACATCGTGTAGTTCAGTCCGGCCCCGACATAGGGACGGATCGAGCCGCGTGGGTTGAGGTGATATTGCGCGGTCAGCGTCGGGGGCAGCACCCAGGTCGAGGCCAGCTTGCCGATCGATCCGGTCGTCCCGCTACGCCCGCTGGCGCTGTGTTTGGTCGTCGCGGCGATCAGTTCGAAGCCGATCTGGTCGGTGGCCATATAGGTGACGTCGATCTCGGGCATCGCGCTGTTGTCGACGCTGACGCGCTCGCCGGGAAAGGTCGGGAGGATCCCGCCCGAGCGTTCGTTCGGGGCGACGAGGATCGCGCGCAGGCGGACGAGCACGTCGCCGGCTTGGATACCGGTGCGCGGTGCCGGGTCCTGCGCCATGGCCGGCGTGGCGATGCCGAGGCCGGCGGCGGCTAGAACTACGCCGATGGTAAGATGCTTCATTGCCCGACTCCTGATTGGGATGCGTTCGGGCTAGGCGTGTGGCCAGGCGGGGGCGTTGATCACGGCCAAACGCGGATTTGATGCCGATCAAAGACCCGCCGAAGGGGACATCGCACCCATCATCGCATGTGGACCTATCACCCCGAACTGCTCGCGACACCCGTGCCGCGCTACACCAGCTATCCGACGGCTGCCGAATTCGGCGACGATGTCGGTCCGGTCGATATGGAGGAGGCGCTGGCGGCCATCGCGCCGGGCATGGTCGTCTCGCTGTATCTGCACATCCCCTATTGCCGGGACATCTGCTGGTATTGCGGCTGCAACACGGGGGCGGCGAACCGCGCCGCGCGGCTCGCCGCCTATGTCGAACGGCTCGAACGCGAGATCGCACTCGTCGCGCAGCGGGTGACTGGCGTCCGCGTGGGACGGATCGCGTTCGGCGGCGGCAGTCCGAATGCGATTCCGCCGGCGGCGTTTCTCCGGCTCGTCGAAAGCGTCAGGACGGCGTTCGACTGCACCGATGCGATACTATCGGTCGAGGTCGATCCGCGTGGCTTCGACCGCGACTGGGCGGGGGCGATCGGGCGAGCAGGGGTGTCGCGGGTCAGCCTCGGCGTCCAGACGCTCGACCCGCAGGTCCAGGCGGCGATCGGGCGTGTGCAGCCGTCGGAGGATATCCGTCGCACGACAGCGCTATTGCGCGATGCCGGTGTCGGGTCGATCAATTTCGATCTCATGTATGGCCTGCCGCAACAGTCCGAGCAGAGCCTGCGGGCCAGCATCGCCGAGAGCATCGCGATGGGCCCCGACCGGCTTGCGGTGTTCGGCTATGCGCACGTCCCGCACCTCGTACCGCGCCAGCGACGCATCGTCGCGGACGGGCTGGCGGGAACGGCGGAGCGCTTTGCGCAGGCGGCCTTGGCGCATCGCATGCTGGTCGATGCCGGCTATGACCCGGTCGGGTTCGACCATTTCGCCCGACCGGGCGATGCGCTGGCGCAGGCGGCGGCGAGCGGCGGCCTGCGCCGCAACTTCCAGGGATTCACCGAAGACCCGGCGGAGATCCTGATCGGTCTTGGGGCCAGCGCGATCAGCGATTTCCCCGACCGGATCCTGCAGACCGAGAAGAATACGGGACGCTACGGCATGCGGATCGATGCCGGAGCCCTGGCAACCTGTCGTGGGCTGCGGCGCAGCCCCGAAGACAGGCTGCGCGGCCGGGCGATCGAGACGATCCTGACCCGGGGCACGGCCGACCCGACCGCGCTGGACGGCGGGGCGGACATCCGCAGTCGGCTGACGCCGTTCGAACGGTACGGGCTGATCGCCTGGGAGGGGAATGTGCTCCGCCTGAGCGAAGACGCGCTTCCCTATGCGCGCGTCATTGCGAGCAGACTGGACGCGTACCGGCAGACCGCGTCGGCACGGTTCAGCCATGCGGTCTAGCGCGGTTGGCGGGGCGATCGTGACGCTGCCGCCGCGCTGTGCCGCCTGCAGCGTGCGCAACGATGCGCTGTGTGCGACGCTTGAAGACGCGGGCCTAGTCGCGTTGCACGGGATCGGCCGACGGCGGACGATGCCAGCAGGGCAGGTGCTGGTCTGGAGCGGGGATCCGAACGCGATCTGCGCCACCGTCGTGTCGGGCGTGCTCAAGGCGATGCGCACGGGGCCCCAGGGTCGCGAACACATTGTCGGCCTCGCCTTTGCCGGTGATTTCGTCGGCGACCTGTTTGCCGACACCGCGAACGAGACGATCCGGGTGATCACCGATGCGGAGCTGTGCGTGTACCCGCGCGCGGCGCTGCAAAACATGCTCGACGCGCATCCGGCGATGGAACGCCTGTTGCTGCACCGCACGCTCGGTGCGCTCGACGATGCGCGGATGTGGATGCTGATGCTGGGACGCAAGGCCGCAGGCGCGCGGATCGCCACGTTCCTGCTGGAAATGGCACGGCGGATGGGTCAGCCGGGCCCGGCCCGCTTCGACCTGCCGATGAGCCGGTCGGAGGTCGGCGCACTGCTGGGGATGACGATCGAGACCGTCAGCCGGCAGATGACGTCCCTGAAACGCCGCGAGGTCCTTGCCCTGCCGGGCGGGCGCGGCGTCATCATCCTCGATCGGGCGCAGCTCGCGCGGGCCGCGGCGGGCTGAGCGACAGCGTCCGGCGCCGGTGCTAGGCGGCGCTGCGCTGGTCCGATCCCGCCTGTGTCAGGTCGAACGCCGGGGGCAGAGGGCGACGAGCGCCGGGCGGTGGCTCACAAGGATCAGCCCCTGTCCGGTCGTGTCGAGGCGCTGCGCCAGTCGGACGGCAAGCAGCTTTTCGGTCGTGCCGTCCAGCCCCTCGCTCGGCTCGTCGAGCACGAGCCACGGCGCGAGCGAGCAATAGGCACGCGCGACCGCGAGACGGCGCCGCTCCCCGCCCGACAGGCGTGCGCCGTTTTCACCGACCCACGCGTCGAGTCCGTGATCGAGCGCGCGGACCCGATCGTCGAGCACCGCGTCGTACAGCGCCCGCCACAGCGTGGCATCGTCGGCATCCGGGTTGGCCAGCATCAGATTGTCGCGCACCGTGCCCGACAGCAGCGCGGCATCCTGTGGTGCCCAGGCGAAGCTGCGCCGCGATATCTCTGCCGGGATCAGGCCGATATCATCTCCGTCCAGCCATATCTCGCCAAGCGTGCTCGGCCGCAACGACAGCATCTTTTCGACGAGCGTCGTCTTGCCGATTCCCGAGGGGCCGGTCAGCGCGACCCGATCGCCCCGCCGCACGTGACACGTCCCCGCCGGCAGGACGAAGTGCAGTGCGCTATGGGCTGGACCGGTCGTGTTCGGCAAGGCGCGCGGAGATGCATCCTGCAGGTAAGGCTCCGCGCTCTCGTGCGTTTCCAGAATATCGTCGAGCCGGTCGCGTGCCGCGTGCATGCGACCTCGCTCGATCATTGCGCGCAACACCGGCGTTCCCGCGTCGATCGTCATCGCCGCTGCCAGCGCCGCCAGTGCAGCCCGTGGCGCCCCCGATCCCGCCGACAGGATCGCGGCGCCGGCGGCGGCGATACCGACGGCCGTCGCGTGCAGCAGATCCAGCCATCCGGCGGCTTCTGCCTGCGCACGCTGCGCGGCGGCGAGCGCACGGCTTCGATCGTCGACCTGCGCGGTGGCCCAGGCTCGAGCCCGAAGCATCGCAGTTCGGGGGCGGCATCGGCAAGGCCTGCGAACGTCTCGCGAAGTGCCCCGGCAGCATATTGCACCGCCTGGCCAAGTGGCGCGCTACGACGGGCAAGCCGGTCGGCAACGATCAGGAGCACCGCCATGCAGCACGCGGTGGCGATCGAGGCTCCGACGCTGCCGAGCGATACGAGCCCGAGCCCCGCGATCAGCGCGGCGGCGACGCCCCAAGGCGCGGACTGGCGTACGAACTGCATCTCCATCGCATCGACGTCGCCGATCAGCCGGGCGGTCGCCTCGCCCGTCCCGAAGGCGAGCGCGGTACCAGCGGGCTGTGCTGCGAGCACGCGGAAGATGGCCGGGCGGATCCGCGCGAGCGCGCCGAACGCCGCCTCGTGGCTGGCGAGGCGCTCGCCGTAGCGTGCGCCGGTCCGCAGGATGGCAAGAAGCCGGATTCCCGCGCTGGGCAGCATGTAGTTGAACGCGAGCGCTGCCGCCGGGCCCGCCAGACCGGCGATCGCGGCGGCGGTGATGAACCAGCCCGACAGCCCGAGCAGCAGGACGGATGCCGCCGCAACGAGCGCGGCGAGCAGCGCGGCGCGTGCGAGAAGTGGGCGCTGCGCACGTCGCTCCTGCGCGAGCAACCTGTCGAGTGGACCGGTCATGCGGGGTCTCCAAGCCGGACCACGTGATCGGCAATGCCGGCCAGGCGGTCGCTATGCGTCGCGATCAGCGTCGTCCGGCCGCGACAGGCCGCCGCGATCGTCGTCACCAGCGCGATCTCCGACAGCGCATCGAGATGCGCCGTCGGCTCGTCGAGCAGCAAGATCGGTGCAGGCTTGAGCATGGCGCGCGCCAGGGCAAGCAGCCGCCGTTCGCCACCGGACAGCCCGCCGCCGCGCGCATCGAGCCGGGTGTCGAGACCGGCGGCCATCCGACCGCCGCCGCGTGCCATCAGCATCGGCCGAAGACCGGCCTGCACCACCGCGCGGTCGATCGCATCGTCGGTGGCGTCGGGGCAGGCAAGGCGCAGGTTTTCGCGGATCGTTCCGGCGATGATCAACGGATGCTGGCCAGCCCAGGATGCGCGCGGCGCGAGCGAACCGCCGGGTGGGAGCCGCTGGTCGTCGATCAGGACATCGCCCGCGACCAGCGGCGCGAGGCCGAGCAGCAGGTGCAGCGCGCTGGTCTTGCCGCTGCCTGATGGTCCGATCAGCACGACGATGCGGCCGGACGGAACGTCGAACGACAGGTCGGACACAGCGTCCCGTTCCGCGTCGGGATAGCGGATCGCGACCGACTGGAACGCCAGTGCGGGAAGAGCGGGCATTTCGAGCCGCAGTGCGTGCGGCGTCGATGGCAGCGACGCCGGCATGGGACAGGCGGGCGCGGGGAGGGCGATCAGGCGATCCGCCGCGGTCTCGGCCGCCTGCTTGTCGTGATAGGCGGCGGCGAGACGGCGCATCGGCGCGTAGAATTCGGGCGCGAGTGCCAGGACGAAGAAGGCGCGGCCGAGATCGAGCTGCTCGGGCACCGGGAAGGGCAGGAGGTGGAGCAGGTTGAACCCGCAATAGACCGCGACCAGCGCGACCGAGAGTGCGGCGAAGAACTCCAACGCCCCCGAGGACAGGAAGGCGACGCGCAGCACGCCCATCGTCCGCGCCGCGAGTTCGTCCGCGGCGACCCCGAGCGCGCGCGCCTCGCGGCCCTCGGCGCCGAACGCAAGGACGACCGGCAGCGCCCGCACCCGATCCGCGAACCGCCCGGTCAGCCGGGCCAGCGCGGTAAACTGGCGCCGGGATTTGTCCGCGGCCGCACCCCCCCGCAAGCGCCATCGCGACGATGAACGGTATGAGCGTCACGACCAGGATGCCCGCGGCGACGGGGGCTGGCCAACGCGGTCGCGAGCAGGATCAGGAAGGGTGCGATGGCGCCTGCTTTGCGCGCGGGCAGGAATCGCGCGATATAGCCGTCGAGCGCGTCCACCTCGTCCACCACCGCGGCCATCAGGACGCCCGTGGTCGTCGGCGCACCGAGGTGGCGATGCAGCGCCGACGCGACGATCCGGCGACGCAGCGTCACCTTGGCGTCTTCAGCCTGGCGGGCGCCCCTGCGCGTCGCGAGCATGACGACGAGACCGCGAAGGCCGCCGGACAGAACGACGAGCATTGCCCAGGGCAGGACCGCTGCGGCACCGGCCGGAACCGCGACGATCGCCCCCGCCAGGCCGCCGGCAAAGCCGATCGCGGCAACGCTGTCGAGCATGAGCCACGCCGCCGCCGCATCGCCGCGTCGACCGCCCTGGGCGATGGTCTTGAGCCACTGGCGACGCGCGCGGGGCGTCGGGTCGGTGGATGGGAGGTCGCTCGAAGAAAGTGCCGTCATGGACAGGCTTGTCGCGTATTGCCGTTCGTCTGGTCTTTGACCGCGGTCAATGTTCTGGTCGGCCGCGCCACTTACGCCCCGACCAAAGCGGCATGTTCGCCGGGGGGGGAGACCGTTCCATGGACCTCGGGGTCATCGACCTGTCGCGGCTGCAGTTTGCGCTCACCGCGCTCTATCATTTTCTCTTCGTGCCGCTGACGCTGGGCCTGTCGATGATGCTCGTCATCATGGAATCGGTCTATGTCATGACGAACCGGCCGATCTGGCGCGTGATCACGCGCTTCTGGGGGCGGATCTTTGCGATCAACTTCGTGCTGGGGGTGGCCACCGGGCTGACGATGGAATTCCAGTTCGGCACGAACTGGTCGTATTTCTCGCATTATGTCGGGGACATATTCGGCGCGCCGCTCGCGATCGAGGGGCTGATGGCGTTCTTCCTCGAAGCGACGTTCGTCGGCATCATGTTCTTCGGCTGGGGGCGGCTGTCGAAGCTCGGGCATCTGCTCGTCACGGCCATGGTGGCGCTCGGCACCAACCTGTCCGCGCTGTGGATCCTGATCGCGAACGGCTGGATGCAGAATCCGGTCGGTGCAAAGTTCAATCCGGAAACGATGCGGATGGAGGTCACCGATTTCGGCGCCGTCCTGTTCAACCCGATCGCGCAGGCCAAGTTCGTCCACACGGTCAGCGCCGGTTATGTCTGCGCGGCGGTGGTCGTGCTCGGGATCAGCGCCTTCTGGTTGCTGACCGACCGCTACAAGGGCGTGGCACGGCGATCGATGACGGTGGCGGCAGCCTTTGGCCTGGCCGCGTCGCTGTCGGTGGTCGTGCTGGGTGACGAGAGCGGCTATGCCCTGACCGACAACCAGAAGATGAAGCTCGCCGCGATCGAGGCGGCCTGGCACACGGCACCGGCGCCGGCCGGTCTGACACTGTTCGGGGTACCCGACGTCGCCGCCCGGGAAACCCGGTACGAGGTCCAGATCCCCTGGGTCCTCGGGCTGATCGCGACGCGCAGCCTCGACGGCACCGTCACCGGCATGTCCGAACTGGTGCTCAAGGCGCAGGAGCGGATCACGTCGGGCGTAGTCGCCTATGACGCGGTCGAACGGCTCAAGACCGACCCTGCCAACGTCGTACAACGCGCACGGTTCGAGGCGCACAAGCGTGACCTGGGCTACGCCCTGTTGCTCAAGCGGCATGTCGCGGATCCGCGCACTGCCAGCCCCGCACTGATCGCTTCCACGGCATGGGACGTGGTGCCGAACGTGCCGCTGATGTTCTGGAGCTTCCGGATCATGGCTGCGATCGGGGTCCTGATGATCGCGCTGTTCGGTGCGGCGTTCGTCCTGACGTCGCTCCGCCTGCACACGCAGACGCGGTGGTTCCTGAAACTCGCGGCGATCGCGATCCCCTTGCCCTGGATTGCGATCGAGCTGGGCTGGATGCTCGCCGAGATCGGCCGCCAGCCCTGGGCGATCGAGGGCGTGCTGCCGACCTTCCTCGCCGCATCCTCGCTGACGCGCGGGGTCCTGTGGACGACGATCATCGGTTTCACTGCAATCTACGGGACGCTCGCGGTCATCGAGGTCCGCCTGATCCTCGCGACGATCCGCAAGGGGCCGTTCGAGCATGACGAGGATGCCTATCCGGTGCCCGATGCCGGACCGGCAGGGCGCGGCGCCACGCGCCCCGTTGCTGCTGACCCGATCCCCGCCTGACCCCTTCTCGCCTGATCCGAAAGGCACGATCCGATGTTTGACTATGAGACGCTGCGCATATTGTGGTGGGGGCTGATGGGGGTGTTGCTCATCGCCTTTGCGCTGACCGACGGGTTCGACCTCGGGGTCGCCACGCTTCTGCCGTTCGTCGCACGGACCGATTCCGAGCGCCGGATGGTGATCAACTCGGTCGGTCCGACCTGGGAGGGGAACCAGGTCTGGTTCATCCTGGGTGGCGGCGCGATCTTTGCCGCCTGGCCGTTCGTCTATGCGGTCAGCTTTTCCGGCTTCTACCTCGCGATGTTCCTCGTGCTCGCGGCGCTGATCCTGCGACCGGTCGGGTTCAAATACCGGTCGAAGCGGCCGGATCCGCGGTGGCGGTCCGGGTGGGACTGGGCGCTGTTCGTGGGCGGTGTCGTGCCTGCGCTCGTCTTCGGGGTCGCGGTCGGCAATGTCCTGTCGGGGGCGCCGTTCCGGCTGGACAGCGATCTGCGCGCCTTTTTCGACGGCAGTTTCCTCGGGCTGTTCACGCCCTTCACGCTGATCTGCGGCCTGTTGTCGGTCGCGATGCTGGTCCTGCACGGCAGCGCGTGGCTGGCGATCAAGGTCGAGCATGGCCCGGTCCATGACCGCGCGACGCGGTTCGGGACGCTGGCCGGCATGCTGTCACTGGTCCTGTTCGCGGCCGGCTGGGCGTTCGTCGCCTGGACCGATATCGGGTTCCGCATCGTCGGGACAATCGAGGCGGCGGGGCCGTCCAATCCGCTGCGCACGACGAGCGAAATCGCTGCGGGCGCATGGCTGGCGAACTATGCACTCCATCCCTGGATGATGATCGCTCCGCTGCTGGGATTCGGCGGCGTGGTGGTCGCGCTGATCGGGATACGCCGACGGATCGAGAGTGCGGCATTTGCGGGATCCTCGGCATCGGCGGTGGGGATCATCGCGACCGTCGGGCTGTCGATGTTCCCCTACATCCTGCCGTCCAGCATCGATGAGCATTCGAGCCTGACGGTCTGGAATGCGTCATCCTCCGAAAAGACACTCGGGATCATGCTGTTCGTCACCGCCGTCTTCCTGCCGATCGTCCTCGCCTACACCGCATGGGCCTTCAAGCTGATGTGGGGCCGCGTCACGGCGCACGAGGTCGCGACCAATCCCGATTTCTACTGATCACTCCGTGCGGCAAGGACGATAGATAATGTGGTATTTCAGTTGGGTATTGGGCCTCGGCCTTGCGCTGGGCTTCGGAGTGCTGAACGGCATGTGGCATGAATTCTCGTTGCCGGCCGATGACGAGATCGACGTACCGGACATGCCGTAGACAGTGTCGGGCAACATATCTTGCCCGGCCCGTCCGGCGATATTGACCAGTCGGCGCCGAATTGATGCGGTCAATTCGGCGACCGGGCGCTATATCTGCCGTCATGCTTGCTGCAACCATCTGCGTCGACTGTGCAGTTCGCGATCAGTCGCTCTGCGGAAGCCTGACCAATAGCGAACTGCATGCGCTCAATACCCTGGGTCGGCGGCGGATCGTGCGGCGTGGCGAGACGCTGATCTGGGCGGGTGAGGACAATATCCTGTGCGCCAATCTCCTGTCGGGCGTGCTCAAGCTCGTCGCATCGAGCGGTGACGGTCGCGAGCAGATCGTCGGGCTCCTATACCCCGCCGACTTTGTCGGGCAGCCCTATCCCGGGCAGGCCGATTTCAGCGTGTCGGCGCTGACCGACGCGGAAGTGTGCATCTTTCCGCGGGCGTCGTTCGAGCGCGTCCTGACCGATCATGCGCGGATGGAGCGGCTGTTGCTGCAACGCACGCTTGCCGCGCTCGACGAAGCACGATCGCGCATGCTGACGCTCGCGCGCAAATCGGCGAGCGAGAAGGTCGCAGGGTTTCTCGTCGATATGGCGACCCGTGCCGCGGCGACCGGTTGCAGGGGAACGCCCAGCGGGCCGGTCACGTTCGACCTCCCGCTTTCGCGGGGTCAGATCGCCGACATATTGGGTTTGACGATCGAAACCGTCAGCCGGCAGATGACGCAGCTGAAGACTCGCGGCGTCATCGGCTTGCCCGGCGGACGAGCCATCACCATTGTCGACCGCGACGCTCTCGCGGCGCGCGCCGATCCGGCATAGCGACGCCGGGACCGACAGCAGGCTGTGCTCAGGGTGAAGTGCTACGCGCCAGGCTGTCGGTCAGCCGCATCCTGGCGGCGCGCGTGAGGCGGGCATGCCCCAGGGTCAGGATCGACAGCTCGGTGAAGTCGGTGGCACGCCGGCAGCCGTCGAAGAAGCATCGCAACATATAGCCGAGCATGTCGGGCGCGAACCGGTCGGCTTCGATCGAACGCGGATCGAGTGCGACGATGAGATCCTGTGCGTAGACGGCGTCGGTCGCGCGGTGTGCGGCGACATGATCGAGCAACACGCCGATCAGCGGCTGGGACGGGGTTCGCCGGAACAGCGTGTCGAGCGTCGGCTCGAGGCCATCGTCGCACCGTTCGGTCACCAAGGCCAGTCGCGCACAGATCCAGTCCGCATCACGTGCCGAGGGCCTGACGGGCAAGCAGTCGGCGCAATGTTCCAGAATGCTGCACAGGCTGCGCAGGTCGGCATGCGCGGACAGCAGCTCCGCGAGATCGTCGTCGCGGATGACATGCCAGTGACGACACGCTGGAACCGGGGACGACTCGCCGTCGCGTGATGCCCGATCGACGCGCTGCGCCTTGCCGTCCTGCTTCGTGCCGTGCCCGTCCGTCATGCCGGCTCCTCCGGTTATCGCTCTGCCCGTTATGGCGAACCGTGGCATTGATCGTCGTCAAAGGGGCAGGGTGCCGGTTTGAGGCGACCGCGACGCCAGGGCGCGGACTGATATTTGGTGACGTTTACCGATGCTTAGGCGCGCCGGCCTATCTTTGGACGGGTCGCCCCGTCGTTCCGAAGTCGCGGGATGGACGCATTTTCACAGCTGACCATAATGGTGGAACTGGCCATCATTATGGGTCAATATATTTGCCAATAAGCTAGGTAATAATACAGTATTGGCATATACTTGCCGGATAGCATGGAGACTTCAACGCAAGACGATTCCGTTTCGACAATGAGCCAGCCGGGCCGTACTGTGGCCGGGTTGTGCATCGCGGCTGTCTTTGCGTGTGCGACGGTCCCGATGATCGGGTGGATGCTGCGGATTCCCGTGCTGACGACGTTCGGTTTGGTCGAGCCAATGCCGCCGTTCGGCTGCATTGCCTTTGCCTGCATGGCGGCGGCGACCCTGATATTGTCACGCGGACATTCCAGTCGCCGGGCCATGCCGCTGCTCGCCGTGCCGATCGCCATTGGTCTTGAGCGCCTGTTCGTCCAACTGGTCCTGCCGGCCGGGAGCCATGGAATCGATGGGTGGCTGTTTGCGGACGATGTCCGGACAGCCTTTGATCGCGCGATGACGGGGCCGGGCATTGTCGCCGATCTCATACTCGTCGCATTGCCCGTCGCGATCGGCGCAGCCGCGGCAAATACCCGCTCCTATGGACGGCTGGCGGCGGCACTCGCAGGCGGCAGTTTGGTGACTGCAAGCACAGCCTTATTGTTGATCCCGATGCTCCCGGCCCTGCATGCGACCGGGTGGCATCTGTCGTCGACGTCCCTGCCATCCGCGATCGGCGCGATGCTGCTGGCCCTGGGGGTACTTGCCTGGCGAAGTGATATTCTGGACGAGCCCGGTGCCTGGTCGCCCGAATGGCACATGTTGCGACTTGTTCTGCCGCTGCTGCTGGTCGTACCGGTGCTAGCGCCGCTCGTGGAAATGGCGAGCATCGAGCTTGCCGGGGTGTCTGCGGTCTGGGGCGAACTGCTGACCGTCACGCTGAATTTCGTGGTGGTCAGCGCGCTCGTCACCTGGACGGTGCGGAGCGCAGCGCGGCATCGCGCCGCGTTGTCCGAGCTGACCGAGGCATTGAACGCCGCACCGATGGCGCTGGTCGATACCGATGACCGGATCATCCACTGGTCGCGCGGGTGCGAGGAATTATACGGGTGGCGTGCGCACGAGGCGCTCGGCAGGCAGAAGCATGTACTGCTCGCGTCGCGCACCGCCGACGGCAGCTTGGCGACGGGCTGCCCGCATGCCGATGGCGAGCGTGAACTGATCGAGCGCCGACGCGACGGCAGCGCGGTGCACGTGATCGAGCAGGCGCGCAGGGTCGAGAAGCTGGCCCGTGCGCCGGCCCTCGTCCTGTCGATGACCGATATCAGCACCCGGCTCGAGATCGAGGCCGCGCTGCGCAAGAGCGAGGAGCGTCTCGCGCTCGCCAGCAGTGCGCACGAGATCGGGGTCTTCGAATGGGAAATCGCAACGGGGGCGCTGACCTGGACCGCAGGGTCCGAGCAGCGTCTGGGGCTGCCCGCGGGAAGCCTGCACGATTATCCGAGCTGGGCGGCGTTGATCGACCCGGACGACCTGGCGGAGGTCGAGCGCACGATCGCCGAAACCGTCGGCATGCGCGCACCGCGCATCAGTTTCACCTATCGATTGAGACTGCCCAACGGCACGCAGCGTTTCCTCGAAGGCTCTGCGCGCTGCTTCTACGATCAGGCAGGCGCGATGGTCCGGACCACGGGAATCACGCTGGACATAACGCGGCACGAGGAGCGCGAGGCGGCGCTTCGCGTGCGCGAGGCGCAGCTGCGGTCGATCCTCGAAACCGTGCCCGACGCGATGATCGTGATCGACCAGGCCGGCGCCATCCGCTCCTTCAGCGCCGCCGCCGAACTCATCTTCGGCTATAGCGCCGCCGAGGCGATCGGATTGAACGTGCAGACCCTGATCCCGGGCGAGCGCGAGGCGTGGCAGCAGGGGTATTTACGGCGTTATCCGGCCTCGGGCGATCGGCGTGGCGTTGGTCATGGCCGGCTCACCACCGCGCGGCGCGCGGACGGAAGCAGCTTCCCGGTAGAGCTGCATGTCGGCGAAGCGCTGGTCGACGGCGAACGCGTGCTGACGGGGTTCGTCCGTGACATTTCGGAACGGATCGCCGCGGAAGAGCGGCTGAGCCTCGTCCGGCGGGAATTGATGCAGGTCATCCGGTTGAACGCGGTCGGCGAAATGGCTGCGGCGCTCGCGCATGAACTCAACCAGCCGCTCGCTGCGATCGCGAACTTCGTCACGACCGCCGAATTGCTCCTCGACAGCGGCGCCGGCATGGATGGCGACCGGCTCAAGGCCACGTTAATATCGGCGAACGCGCAGGCCCTGCGGGCAGGCGACATCATCCACCGGCTTCGCGAGTTCATCGCCAAGCGCGAGTCCGAGATGCGGATCGAGCCCGTGGAGGCGACACTGCGTGAGGCCGTCACGTTGCTGACGTCCGGCGGACAGCATGCCGATATCGAGCTGAGCTTCGCGCTGTCCCCCGACGCCGACTTCATGCTCGCGGATCGGATCCAGGTGCAGCAGGTGGTCGTCAACCTGCTCCGCAACGCGTTCGAGGCGTTGGCGACATCGCCCGACGGCGCGCGCGGCGTCCTCATCGAGGCGCGGTTGAACAAAGCGGCGCTCGTCGAGATCAGCATCTGCGACAATGGTCCCGGCTTGCCCGATGCGATCCTGTCGCGGATGTTCACGCCCTTCACGTCATCGAAGGGGGAGGGGGGCATGGGCTTCGGCCTGTCGATCTGCCGCCGGATCGTCGAAGCGCATGGCGGGGAGCTGGTCGGCTTCAATGCCCCGGGCGGTGGCGCCTGCTTTCGCTTCACCGTGCCGCATGTCTGTTTGGAATAAGCCGTGAAAGGATGTCTGGATGCGTACCGTCTATGTCGTCGACGATGACGACGCCGTCAGTGCATCGGTGCAGGGGCTGCTGTCGACCCGTCCGAACCTGCTGATCCGCGGCTTTCGCTCCGGGGATGCGTTTCTGGCCGAGCTCAGCAGCCTCGACCCGGGTATCGTGCTGCTCGACCATCATATGCCCGGAACCACCGGGCTCGAGGTGTTGCGAAAGCTCGTGCCGTTCGCACCGCATTTTGCGCCGATCATCCTGACCGGGCAGGGCGACGTGCAGCTCGCGGTCGAGGCGATGAAGGCGGGCGCACTCGAGTTTCTGGAAAAGCCGTGCGATCCGCACATCCTGCTGCGCACGGTCGATGAAGGTTTTGCGCGGCTCGAAACCGAAACCGCGGCGGCGGACCGGACCCAGGCGGCGCGTCAGCGGATCGCGCGGCTCTCGATGCGCGAGACCGACGTGCTGATGGGACTGATCGACGGCCAGCCGAACAAGGTGATCGCGCATGCGCTGAGCCTCAGCCCGCGGACCGTCGAGATCTACCGCGCCAATCTGATGGACAAGCTCGGCGTGCGCAGCCTGTCCGAGGCGCTTCGGATCGCCTTTGCCGCCGGCCTCGTGACGGTCGACTGACGATCGTTCGGTCCAAGGGGGTGTCGTTTGTGGCGTGTGCCGGTTAGGAAGGACCTGACGCCAAGCGGGAGTATCTTTTGGAAGCTGTATCGATCGTTCTGTTCCTCCTGCTCGCGGTAGTCCTGAGCGGGTCCATTTCGCGAATGCTCCCCGTGCCGGTGCCGACGCCTCTGGTGCAGATCATGCTCGGTGCGGTCATCGGTATGTCGACGTCGTACCGGGTCGCGCTCGATCCCGAACTCTTCCTGCTGCTGTTCCTGCCACCGTTGTTGTTCCTCGATGGCTGGCGGATCCCCAAAGACGAGCTGCTCAAGGACATTTCGACCGTGGTCGAACTGGCGCTGGGGCTGGTCCTGATCACGGTGATCGGCATGGGGCTGTTCATTCACTGGATGATCCCGGCGATGCCGCTTGCCGTCGCGTTCGCGCTGGCCGCGGTCGTCTCGCCGACCGACCCGATCGCGGTCTCGGCGATCGCCGCACGCGTGCCGATCCCGAAGCGGATGATGCACATCCTTGAAGGGGAATCGCTGCTGAACGATGCGTCGGGCCTCGTCTGTCTGCGCTTCGCGATCGCCGCGGCGCTGACCGGATCGTTCTCGCCGTCCTCCGCCGCAATCAACTTCGTCTGGGTGGCCGGCGCAGGGATCGTCGTGGGCGTCGGCCTGACGCTCGCGGTCACGCGCGCCAAAGCCTGGGTATCGCGGCGGTTCGGCGAAGAATCGGGGTCGCAGATCCTTGTCAGCCTGCTGATCCCGTTCGGTTCCTATCTCCTCGCCGAACATCTTCACGCGTCGGGGATTCTCGCGGCCGTCGCGGCGGGCGTGACGATGACCTATGCCGAGATATCGCGTCAGGCGCTGCCCAATACACGGATGCGGCGCAACTCGGTGTGGGACACGATCCAGTTCGCGCTCAACGGCATCATCTTCGTGCTGCTCGGCGAACAGCTGCCGGCGATCCTTGCGGGTGCCAGGACGACGGTCAAGATGACGGGGCATGACAGCACCGGCTGGCTTGCCGCTTATGTCCTCGCGATCGTCGCCGGACTCGCCGCCCTGCGGTTCGTCTGGGTCTGGGTGTCGTTGCGGCTGACACTGCTGCGCCGACGCTATCGCGACGGGGTGACCGTTCACAGCCCGGACTGGCGGGTGGTCGCGGCGATGTCGCTGGCGGGTGTCCGCGGGGCGATCACGCTGGCGGGCGTCCTGACGATTCCGCTCGTGCTCGACGACGGCACCGCGTTTCCGGCGCGCGACCTCGCCATATTCCTGGCCGCTGGGGTGATCATCGTGTCGCTGGTGCTGGCGAGCGTCGGCTTGCCGATCCTCCTCAACGGCCTGACGATGCCGCCCGAGCCGTCGCTGCTCGCGGAAGAGGACGCGGCGCGGGTCGCGGCGGCGGAAGCGGCGATCCGCGCGGTCGAGCGGTCGCAGCATGAGCTGGCCGAACGGATGGGCGACGGCGATTTCTATGCGGCGGCGGGCGGCCGGGTGATGGACATCTATCGCGACCGGATCGACAGCCGCAGCGGTTCTGCCAAGGCGTCCGCGGCCGCGCGTGTGCAGGACCGGATCGAGCGGGACTTCAAGCTCGTCGCGCTCCAGGCGGAACGCAGCACGATCGTCGATCTCGCGCGCGATCGCCGGATCGGCAGTGCGACGATCCGCAAGCTGGTCCGTGAACTCGACCTCGTAGAGGCCCGGTATCGCAGCTGACGGTCTGCGAGGGCCTCAGACGGGAGCGCCGGGCTTTCTCAGCGTGGAAAGCCATGCGACCACGTCATCGGGTCGTGTCACGGGGATCATGTGGCCGCCTGCGACCAGCGTGAGCGCTGCGGCGGGACAGGCGTTGGCGAGACCCTGGCCGTGGGCCAGCGGATCGAGCACAGCGTCGTCGCGTCCGAACAGGATCGCGGTCGGGACAGACAGCGAAGGATAGCGGTCGACCATCGCGGGCAGATCGGCATTTGCCGCTGCGAGATCTGCCGCCGCTCCGGCAAAGGCCGATGGACGACCGATCAGCGCGCCGCCGCCGCGTGTCGCGAAATCGTCGGGTACCGGATCGGGTGCGAAGACCATGCGCGCGCCGCTGGGTCGCGCGAGCAACGCCGCGGGCGTGGCGACCGTCCATGCCAGCGCGCTGCGCATCGCTCGCGTAGCGATGGCGCGCGTTGCGACGATCTGCGGCACGGTGGCGAGTGGCTGGGTCAGGGGTGCGATCAGCGCGAGCCCGCCAACCTGCCGCGGATGATCGAGCGCCAGCGCGAGCGCGATCGAGCCGCCCAGCGAGTGGCCGACGACGAGCGGCCGGTCGAGCCCCATCGCGGTGATGAACGCCGCGACATGCGCGGCTTGTGCACGGATATTGGCCTGCGCGATCGGCGCCGAATAGCCCGAGCCCGGGCGGTCGATCAGGATCACGCGGTGATCCGCACTCAGTCGGTCGAGCAACGCATAGCCGAAGTTGCGCATCTGCCCGCCAAGCCCGTGGATCATCACGATCGCCGGGCCCGTTCCACGTTCGAGGTAATGCACGCGTCGCCCGTCGATATCGATGAACCTGCCGTCGGCGGGCACGCGGCGTTCCACGCGGTTCGCCGCTAGCCTGGCAAACAGCGCAAGACCGGCCACCACACTGAGCGCGAGACCGGCTGCACGCGCGGCCGGATGGCGAGGCGGCGTGGGCGCCGCGCGGTTGTTCTCTTTCATATGCGTCATCCGCCGACACATAGATTGCGCCGACAAGTCCCGCCAAGCCTCCGGCACGTTTGGAATAACCGCCCGCGAGCGCCAGTTCGCGCGGACCCCATTTCAGGAAGGGGGGTGAGCCGCTCTATCATCTCGTCGATGTTGCATGGGCGGTATGCAACCCGCTTGCGAAGCGGCAGGCGCAGGCGGCATGACGCTAATATTGGAACCGGGCCGGGCGGGTGCGCCGGATGGGAGATGGTGATGACCGACATGATGGCGATCCTGGCGGCGCAGCGGGCGGCGTCGATGGCGGCGATGCCCGAGCCGCTGTCGGTCCGTAAGGACCGACTGAAACGGGCCGCGGCGATGATCCGCGAGTCCGCCACACGGTTCTGCGATGCACTGTCGGAGGATTTCGGTCACCGGAGCCGCGAGCAGTCGATGATCACCGACATCGCCGGATCGATTGCGCCGATCACCCATGCGATCAAGCATCTCGACCGCTGGGCGAAACCGGAGCGGCGCGCGGTGCAGTTTCCGCTAGGGCTGCTCGGCGCGAAGGCCTGGGTCGAATATCAGCCCAAGGGCGTGGTCGGGGTGATCGCGCCGTGGAATTTCCCGGTCAACCTCATCATGGCGCCGCTTGCGGGCATCTTCGCGGCCGGCAACCGCGCGATCGTCAAGACCAGCGAATATACCCCGGTCACGGGTGCGCTGTTCGAGGAGCTCGTCGGGCGGTATTTCGCGGCGGACGAGCTCGCCTTTGTCGGTGGCGGGCCGGAGGTCGGGAAGGCGTTCGCCAGCCTGCCGTTCGACCATCTGCTCTTCACCGGCGCGACAGGGATCGGGCGCCATATCCTCCACGCTGCCGCTGACAATCTCGTCCCCGTGACATTGGAGCTGGGCGGCAAGTCGCCAGTGGTGATCGGTGACGGGACGGATATCGCACGCGCGACGGAGCGGGTGGCGCTTGGCAAGATGCTGAATGCCGGCCAGATCTGTCTCGCGCCCGATTACATGCTGGTCCGCGACGCGGACGAGCCTGCGGTGGTGGCCGGGCTGACCGCAGCGGCGAGCGCGATGTATCCGACATTGCTCGACAACCCGGACTATACGTCGCTGGTCAGCGACCGTCACATGGCGCGGTTGAACGACTGGCTCGACGATGCCCGAACCAAGGGCGCGCGGGTCGAGATCGTCAATCCGGCGGGCGAGGACCTCAGCGGTGCGAACACGCGCAAGATGCCGCTCCACATCGTCCGCGACGCGACCGATGACATGATCGTGATGCAGGAAGAGATCTTCGGCCCGGTCCTGCCGATCCGTCGTTATGACGATATCGACGACGCGATCGGCCAGATCAACCGGCGCGACCGGCCGCTTGCCCTTTATCACTTCGGCAGCGATGCGGGCGAGCGTCGCCGGTTGCTCAATCGAACCGTGTCGGGCGGCGTCAGCCTCGACGACGTGATCCTCCATGTCTCGATGGAGGATCTGCCGTTCGGCGGCATCGGCCCGTCGGGCATGGGCGCCTATCACGGCGCAGACGGGTTCCGTACGTTCAGCCATGCCCGCGCGGTCTTCCGGCAGGCGCGGTTCGACGTCGCCAAACTGGCTGGCCTGAAGCCCCCCTATGGTGCAACCGCGCGCAAGGCCGCCGCGCGGCTGATCGGATGAACCGCGCGTCCAACCGGTCCGCCGCGGCCAGCGGCGGTCAGAAGTCCTTGCGCAGCAGCAGCCCGGCGTAGCGCTGGTCGTCACGCGGGACGAACCGGACCGTCCCTGCGAACGTCCCTGCGGTGAGGAACGACGAATAGGAGGTGTTCGTCAGGTTCTTCACATAGGCGCGCAACTGCCAGCCCGACTGGTCGCTGAGCAGGGCGACGCTCGCATTCCAGATCGCATAGGCGGGCTGCACGGTGCTCGGCGTCTGCGCCAGCGCATATTGCACCTTGCTGCTGAACGTCACGTCGCTCTGCAGTTCGAGTGCTAGGCTGTCGCTGAGCCCGAAGCGGTACGCCGCATTCTCATAGAGCTTGATATTGGGGGCATAGGGAAGCGGCTGGCCGTCGATGTTGCAGCTCGTCGGCGCGCCGGGCGGGCAGAGGAAATTGCGCACCGTTGCGTCGGTATAGGCGGCCGAGATGTCGAGCGTCAGCCCCTTGGTCGGGCGCAGCGTCACGTCCGCCTCGGCACCGCGCGACCGCACCGAGCCCGCGTTGATCAGGCGGCTGACCTGCGCGCCGGCGACGACGTCGTTGAAGCTTGCCTGATACCCGTCGAAGTTCGTCGTGAACGCGGCAAGGCTGTAGCTCAATGCACGGTCCGCGGTGCTGCCCTTCAACCCGACTTCGTAGGAGTTCGACGTCTCGGGGCTCAGCGGGACCTCGTCGAGCGGCGTCGTGGCGTTGAGCGACCGCATGTTGAAATACACGTTATAGGCCGGCCCCTTATAACCGCGCGAATAGGTGAAATAGGTCTGCGCATGATCGCCGAGATCATATTGGAGACCGAGCCGGTAGCTGTCGCCACGCCGATCGAGCCCGTCGCTGGCATTGTGATAGGCGCGCACGCCGGGGCGATCGAGCGCCGCTGCCCCGGTATTAAGGGGATCTGCGGTCGACGTGCGGACATGGTAGAAGTCCAGGCTGTCCCAGGTTGAACGATAGCCCGCGATACCACGGAAGCGCGGGGTGAAATTGACGTTGGCCTCGCCGAACAGCGCGAAATTGTCGTTGGTGATGCCGTAGTTCGCGACACCCGTCGTCGTGCTGCGCGCGCCACCAGCGGCGAGCGACGTCAGCGTCCGCTGATAGGTCTCGTCGGTGGTGGCGTGGAGATAATAGGCGCCAAGCACGTAATCGATCAGCCCGCCCTTGGGCGACGTGAGCCTCAGTTCCTCCGAAAACTGCTTGGTGTTGACGTGGCCAGTATCCTGACCCGACGGGAAGGCGGTCGATAGCGCGGCGACGCTGTCATAATCCTGACGTTGCGTGTTCAGCCACTGCCGCCAGCCGGTGATCGAGGTGAGGTGATAGTCGCCGAGCGTGAGGTCGCCCGTGAACGAGCCGCCGTAATTCTCGTCGCGCACGTCGGTGATCGTATCGTTGTTCGTGCGGCGGTTGCTGGCGTTCGCGCGGATGCCGCTTGCCGTGAGCGCGGCGGCCAGGTCGGGCGAATTGGTGACAGTGCCGGTGGGGTAGGCGGTCCGGCTGGTGCTGGCATAGACGCTGGTCGGGGTGGTATCGTGCGAATTGAGATAGTCGCCGATGATCGTGAACTTCAGTGCGTCCGACGGCGTGATCACCAGCTTGCCGCGCGCACCGTAGCGCCGATAGCCGTTGACGTCGTCGTTGCGGGCGACGTTGCGGACATTGCCCTTGAAGTCGTCGTAAAGGCCGCCGATCAGCGCCTGGACCTTGCCGGGCACGATCGCACCCGAGATGCCGGCCTTGATCCGGTATTCCTCGTCCGACGTGACGCCGGCTTCGCCGAACATCCGGAATTCGTCGGTCGGATTGCGCGTGACGATGTTGACGACGCCCGCGGACGCGTTCTTGCCGAACAGCGTGCCCTGTGGGCCACGCAGCACCTCGATCCGCTCGACTTCGCCCAGATCGAGCGTCGACTGGCCGGGGCGGGTGAGGACGACGCCGTCGAGCACGGTCGACACCGACGGCTCGACGCCTGGCGAGGTGGTGATCGTGCCGACGCCGCGAATGAAGATCGTCCGGTCCTTGTTCGACGCACCGCTGCGAAAGCCGACCGCGGGGATCGTCGCGGCGATGTTCTCGACGGTGTTCAACTGGCGTTCGGCGAGGGACTGTCCGCTGACGGCGGTGATCGCGATCGGTACGGACTGAAGGCTTTCGTTGCGAAAGCGCGCGGTGACGACAACGTCTTCGCCGGTGTCGGCGGCAGGCGTCGCCGCCTTGGGCGTCGCGGTTGTCGGCGCCGGGGCCGTGTCCTGAGCGAATGCGGCGTGGCGAAGGTCGCAAGCGCGGTGCCGGCCAGCAGCGCCACATGGCGTGGATCGATCATGATATCCCTCCCGAAGATGATGTCGTCTTTTAAATCCCATTCAGCCGATGGGTATATAGATCTGGATGCAGACGCATCGTATCAGCTTTAGTGCCCCTCGACCGGGCGCAACCGCGGCAGCAGCAGCTGGATCCAGCCGACCGCGAGCAGATAGGAGACGCTGGCGAACAGGAACAGCGGCAGGTAGCCGAGCCCGGCGGTCAGGACGAGGCCGGCGACCTTGGCGATCACCATACCACCGACATTGCCGCTGAACGAGCCGAACGCGGTGACCCGGCCAAGCTTGTCCTGCGGGACGACGTCGGCGATCAGCGCGAACAGGTTGGTCGAGAACGCCTGGTGCGCGGCGAGCGTCAGCGCCATCAGCGCGATCGTGACGGGATAGCTGCCGACGTAAAGCACGAGTGGAACGGGCAGGACGCAGAGTGCGGCGGCGAGCAGGATGCCCTTGCGGACCGCGTTGACGCTGTAGCCGAGGCTGAGCAACCGGGTCGCCACGCCGCCGCCGAGCAGCGAGCCGACCGCCGCGCCACCATAGGCAATCGCGAGCGGGACACCGAGCGCGACCCCGCTCAGCCCATATTGGCGGTGGAAGAAATCGGGCAACCAGAAGAGCATCAGCCACCAGGTAGCGTCGGACAGGATCTTGGCGATCGCGATCGCCCAGGTCTGGCGGTTGCGCAAGATCGGGCCGTATTCGCCGACCGGTGCCGCGGCATCTGCGGCGCCCACGGGCTGCGAGGTGAAGTGCAGGCGACGGGTCGCGATCAGCCAGACCGCCGCCCAGACGAGCCCGAGCGCACCTGCGACGACGAACGTCCCCCGCCAGCCGACGAGCAGCGCGACGCCCGGAATGGCCAGCGGCGCCAGAATCGCACCGATGCTGTTGGCCGCATTGGTCGCGCCGAACCCGCTCGACCGCCAGTTCTTCGGCAGCACCGACGCGATCGTCTTGATTCCGGTCGGCGTGCCCATCGCCTCGGTCGCGCCCAGGCTCACGCGGATCATCACGAACTCGGTCATCGATCGCGCCCAGCCATGCGCCATCGCGGCGATGCTCCACGCCGCGACACCGATCGGGTTCGCCCATTTCACCCCGAGCTTGTCGACGATCCAGCCAGTGAACAGGAATGCGAACGCCGCGCCGCCCTGGAACCAGGCGGCGAGCGTCCCGTAATCATCGTCGCTCCAGCCGAGATCGGCGGCGATCGTCGGCTTCAGCACGGCGATGATCTGACGGTCGACGAGGTTGAGGATGCCGGCGGTGACGACCAGCGCGAACAGCAATGTGCGGCCACGGGTGCTGAGTTGCGCGACGGTCTTGATGGGCAAAGTCATAGCGGGCCAGCATGGACGAGAGGACGATGGATGCGAGCCATTTTCTCTTGTCCGCGTCGGTTATTTGATTTCAATCGGTCTCAGCGGGCAGGTCTGCGTCCTAGACGACCAAGGGACCATGCTCGATCCGCGGCAGCACGTGGCGGGCGAACAGGTCGGCCTCAGCGGCGTGCGGATAGCCCGACAGGATGAACGCATCGATCCCCTCGGCCCGGTAGGCGTTGAGCTTGGCGAGCACCTGGTCCGGATCGCCGACGATCGCGGCACCGCATCCCGACCGTGCGCGGCCGATCCCGGTCCACAGATTGGCCTCGGCATAGCCATCGTCGGATCCCTCGCGCAGTTCGGCCTGGCGACGGACGCCGGCGGACTGAGAATCGAGCGAACGCGCGCGGATCGCCTGGCCTTCGGCATCGTCGAGCTTGGACAGCAGACGATCGGCCGCGGCGCGGGCTTCCGCCTCGGTGTCGCGAACGACGACATGGACACGGTAGCCGAAGCGCAGCGTGCGGCCGTGACGTGCGGCGCGCGCGCGCAGGTCGGCGATGATCGCACGGACGCCGTCCATCGTGTCGGGCCACATCAGATAGACGTCGCATTGGTCGCCGCGGCCTCCCGCGCCGCCTCGGACAGGCCACCGAAATAGAGCGCGGGACAGCGCCCGGACACGGTGGTGGTCCGCGGAGGATCGAGCTTCAGCTTCCAGAAGTCGCCGTCATGGTCGAGCGGCTTGCCGTCGAGCAGCGTACGCAGGATGTGCATCGCCTCGACGGTGCGCGCATAGCGCGGCGCGCTTGCGAGCGTCTCGCCGGGCAGGTCGCTGGAGATGATGTTGATCGCCAGCCGACCGCCGAGCATCTGGTCGATCGTCGCGATCTGGCGGGCGAGCTGCGGTGGCCAGCTTTCGCCGATCCGTACCGCCATCAGCAGTCGCAATCTCTTGAGCATCGGTGCGATCCCCGCGGCAAACGCGGTCGTGTCGATGCCGAGCGTATAGCCCGAGGGCAGCAGGATATTGTCATATCCGGCCGTCTCGGCCTGCATCACGATGTCGCGACAATGCTCCCAGCTCGATTTCAGCGCGGGGTCGGGGACGCCGAGAAATTCGTAATCATCGTCGCACAGCGCGGAAAACCAGCTGATCTCGCAGGGCGGGAGGCTTGCCGACGGATCGATCATGGCAGCGAGACACCCATGCCGGCCTGCAGCACCGCATACCATTCGCTGCGGGTCCATTCGACCTTGTACGCATCGGCCGAGGCTGCGATCCGCGCGGGGGTCTGCGAGCCGACAATCGGGATGATCCGCGCCGGATGTGCCATGATCCACGCCAGGGTCGCGGTCGCGGCGTCGACGCCGTAGCGCGCGCCATGCTCGGCAAGCAGCGTTGCCGCCGGGTGATCGCCCTGCGCCAGCCGACCGCCGCCAAGCGGCGACCATGCCATCACCGCGACGTCGTGCGCCATCGCCTGATCGAGCGTGCCATCGAACAGGGGCGCGGTCTGGAGCGGCGAAAACTCGGGCTGGGTGCTGACGATCGGCAGGCCGAAAAACGCCTGCAACGCGGCGAATTCGTGGACGCTGTAGTTCGAGACGCCGATGCTGCGCACCTTGCCCGCGTCGATCATGCGCGTCAGCGCTGCGGCGACCTCCTGCGGATGGGTCATGAAATCACGGCGGTGGATCTGGTACAGGTCGACCTGCTCGATCGCCATGCGCGTCAGCGACGCGTCGAGGGCGTCGGCCAGATACTCTGCACTGGAATTATACGGAATGCCGGGACGGATGCCCGCCTTGGTCGCGATCACCATCTTCGCGCGCAGGCTGCGGTCCTCGGCCAGCGCGCGCCCGAACAGCGCCTCTGCCGAGCCGAAGCCCGCCGGGACGTCGCAGCCATAGATGTCGGCGGTGTCGAAGAAGTTGATTCCCGCACCCAGCGCCGCATCGATCATCGCGCGGACCGGCGCGGTTTCTCCGGCCAGCCGCCACATGCCCCAGGCTATCGGCGAAACAAGGATTTCGCTCTTGCCGAGCGGGCGAAGGTCGTTGGAAAGGCGGATCGTCGTCATGCCGACGGCTCATGGCATAGGGATAGACAGCTTGGTAGCCACGATCAGATACGGTGTCGTCGGAACGGGCATGATGGGCGTCGAACACATCCGCAACCTGGCGATCCTGCCCGGTGCGGAGATCGTCGCGATCGCGGATCCGGTCGCGACCTCGATCGACTGGGCGACCGAGGCGCTCGGCGACCGGGCCGATGACGTCGCGCGGTTCGACTCGGTCGAGTCGTTTGCGAAGCGCGCCGATGTCGATGCGATCGTCATCGCGTCGCCGAACAATACGCACCGCGACGTGCTCGAGCAGCTGTTCGCGATGGACGCCGCGATCCTGTGCGAGAAGCCGCTGGCGACGACGATCGACGATGCGCGGTGGATCGTCGAGCGTGCCGCCGCACACGCCAAGCCGTTCTGGACCGGGATGGAGTACCGTTTCATGCCGCCCGCAGCCGCCTTTATCGAGCAGGTCCAGGCGGGCCGGGTCGGCCGGTTGCAGATGCTGTCGATCCGCGAGCACCGCTTTCCCTTCCTGCCCAAGGTCGGCGACTGGAACCGGTTTGCCCGGAACACCGGCGGGACGATGGTGGAGAAATGCTGTCACTTCTTCGATCTGATGCGGCTGATCGTCGGGTCGGAAGCGGTGCGAGTCCATTGCTCGGGCGCGATGGACGTGAACCATCTCGACGAACTTTATGACGGCGAGCGCCCGGACATCATCGACAACAGCTATACGACGGTCGATTTCGCGAACGGCGTGCGGGCGATGCTCGATCTCAGCATGTTCGCCGATGGTGCGGAGAATCAGGAGGAGATGTCGGCGACGGGCGATGCGGCGCGGCTTGACGTGCTAATTCCTGCAGGCGAGCTCGTCTATTCGCCACGGGTCGGATTTCTCAACCCCAAGGCGGTCGAGCGCAGTCATGTCTCGGTCGATCCGGCGGCCCGGGCAGCGGGCTCGCACGAAGGTGCAACCTATTATCAGCACGCCGCTTTTGCCGCCGCCGTGCGCGGCGAGGGACCGGTACAGGTCACCGCGGAGGATGGCCTGCGCGCGGTCGCGATCGGTACCGCCGCGGAGATCAGCGCGCGCGAGCACCGGGTCGTGACGATGGCGGAACTGGGCGTCTGACACGGCCGCGGGGTTGCGCGCCATCCGCCGGGCGCGCACAGGCTGTGGCGAAATCACGCCCAGGAGGTCGATATGCCCGTTAAGGTCATTGCGTTCGTTTCCGTCAAGCCCGGCCATGAGGAGGCGTTCATCGACGCCGCCCGCATCTGCGCCGCGGCGTCGCGGAATGAACCGGGGGTGCTCCACTACGATCTGTGGCGCGAGGCCGATGGCGACCGGCGTTTCGTGTTCAACGAGCTGTATGTCGACGATGCCGCGGTTCAGGCGCACATGGCGTCCGACCATTTCAAGGCGCTGGGCGTGGCCTCGCGCGACCTCGCCGCCGCGCGACCGACGATCATCGCGACGCATCCGGTCGACGTTGCAGGCTGAGGCAGCACCGCGGCAAGGGCGCGCGCATCCGTGAGGGGCTAAAGCGCGCCGTCTGCGGCCGCGCATCCGCCATGGTCGTGACGTTTTCTCTTACGGTATAGGCGACGGATGGACACGCAGGGTCTGGAGGCCGTCTTCCTCGCCAATCGCGATACGCTGCTCCGCTTTCTGTCGGCGCATGGCGCGGGGGATGCGGCGGAAGACCTTTTGCACGAGCTCTGGATCCGCGTGCGGACGCCGCGCGGCGGGCCGATCGCGGCGCCGCTGGCCTATCTGTACCGCGCGGCGCACAATCTCATGCTCGACCGTCATCGCGCGGTCCGGCAGGCCGCCCGACGCGACAATGACTGGAGCGACGCGGTCGGCGCCACGGTCGCGGGCCAGTCCGATGCGCCATCGGGTGAGCGCGTGCTGATCGCGCGCGAAGAGGCGCGGATGGCGGCGCGCGCGCTGGAGGCGGTCGGTGAACGCGCCGCGGCGGTGTTTCGCCGCCACCGGATCGACGGGGTCGCGCAACGTGCGATCGCGGACGAGATGGGCGTGAGCCTCAGCACCGTCGAAAGTGATCTGCGGCGAGCCTATCGTGCGATGATCGCGTTGAAAGGGCGGCTCGATGAGGTTTGAGGCGAACGTCTCCGTCAAGCCAGTCAGGAGGCCATGATGGCGCAGGACGACACCGCATTGGACGCACAGGCGCTCGACTGGATCGTGCGGACGGGCGATCCCGCATTCGACGACTGGCCCGGCTTCATGGCGTGGATGGAGGCGGACCCGACGCATGCCCCGCGCTATCATGCGCTGAACGCCGCAATCGATGATGGCGTCGCACTGGCGCGCGCACCGCAGGGGGGGCGGTGGCGCCGCCGATGGCCAGCCCGTCACGACGCGCGCCGCAGCGGATAGGACGGTGGGCCGGCGGGGCGATCGCCGCATCGCTGGCGGTCGTCGCCGGCCTTTCGGTCTATGAGCGCCGCCCCCAACCCTATGCCGTCGAGGCGGCGCCGGGGGCCGCGCGGACGATCCTCCTCGCTGAGGGAAGCCGGATCATGCTCGCCGGCGGGTCCCTCGTGACGATCGATCGACGTGATGCGCGCATCGCGACGCTTGATCGTGGCGAGGCGATGTTCGTCGTCGCGCATGATGCGGCGGATCCGTTCGAGGTCCGGGTCGGCGAGACGCGCCTGGTCGATGTCGGCACGGCCTTCGACGTCAAGCGGACCAGCGACGGCATGCGCGTTGCCGTGTCCGAAGGTGCGGTCGACTACGATCCGGGTCCGAACGCGATCCGGATGACGGCGGGGCAGGGTGTGGTGGCCACGCGCGGCGGTGTGATGCGGATCACGGTCGATGCCACGGCGGTCGGATCGTGGCGCGAGGGGCGGCTGGCGTTCGAAAATGCGCCGATGACCGAAGTCGCGGACGATCTGTCGCGAACGCTGGGCATCACGATCGCGGTGGCACCGGAGATCGCCGATCGCCGCGTCCGTGCGACGATCGCCACGGCCGGGCTCGCGCGTGACCCCATGCCGCTCGCCGCACTGCTCGACGTGACGATGCGGCGGTCCGCACAGGGTTGGACGATGTCGGCACGGTGATTCGGGGGGGCGTGGTCTTCGTCGTCGCGGTGGCGATCGCCGGGCTGACCGCTGCGTCGGCTGCGGCGGGGCCGGTATCGCTCGACCTGCGCGCGGGCCGTCTGGGCGATTCCGTCATGGCACTGGGGCGGCAGGCGGGGGTCAGCATCGCCGTCGACGACCCGGTTCTGTGGGCACGACCCGTCCCCGCGATCCGGGCCGCTTTACGGCCCGGCAGGCGCTCGCAAAGCTCGCACGGTCGACGGGGTCGACGATACGGTCCGCAGGGGCCGGGGG
>NZ_JRVI01000041.1:0-19481 GCF_000783375.1 Sphingomonas sp. Ant20 | reverse complement strand
CGCTGCTGACGTCACGCACCACGACAAGGCGCGGCGTCGCTCGCCTCGACCGGCGAGCAGAAGGCGCTGCTGCTTGGCATCGTCCTCGCGCATGCCGAGCTGGTCGCCGAGCGGACCGGGCAGGCGCCGGTCCTGCTGCTCGACGAGGTCGCGGCGCATCTCGATCCGGCCCGCCGCGCGGCGCTGTTCGATCGGCTGGCGGGGCGCGGGCAGGTGTGGATGACCGGCACCGAGGACGCACTGTTCGATGCGATCGACGCGCAGGCGACGCGGATCGCGGTCGGGCCTGGCTGAACGCGCGCTGTCGATGCGCGTCACGAGGGGTTCAAGCGGGCGCGGGCAAATCCCGGTCCATCGCGCCCCGGTCCATAGCGGGGGCGACGGAGAGACATGATGAAGACGACTATCGCACGCGCCGCATTCGGACTGGTCATGATCGCGGCAACCACCGCACCTGCATTCGCGCAGGCGCGCTATGACATGAGCAACCCGCCCTGGTCGCGCCCCGGTTACAGGCTGGCGGGCGCGGGCGTGCCGATCCTGTTTCCCGAACTCCGCAATACCGCGCGGGGCCGTGCGTTCGTGATGCCCAATTTCGACGCGAACGGCGATGGCCGGATCAACCGGCAGGAGGCCGGTGACGCCAACCGCGAATTCGCCCGCATCGCCGGGCCGCGTCGCGACCGGTTCGACTGGGCCGCCTATGGCCGCGACCCGGGAGGCTATCGCGGCGACCGCGGCGGCGGCACCACCGTGGTCGAGACCAGCACGACGTGGGACCGCGGCGCGATGCGCAACTATGGTTTCCGCCAGACGCCACGCGGCGCGACGCTGACCCTGCAAGAGGACGTGCTGTTCCGCACCGACAGCGCGGTGCTGCGCCCCGGCGCGATCGAGAAGCTGCGCCCGCTCGCCGGCTATCTGCGCGGCAATCCGGGCGTCCGCGTGGCGATCGACGGCTTTACCGACTCGCGCGGGTCCGATGCGCACAACCAGGATCTGTCCGAGCGCCGCGCGGCGAGCGTCCGCCAGGCGTTCGACGACATGGACGTCGTCCGCGCACGCTTCAGCGTCGTCGGTCACGGCGAGCGCCAGCCGGTCGCGACCAACGCGACCGCCGCCGGCATGCGCCTCAACCGCCGCGTCGAAGTCACCCTGCTCGGCCAGCGCGCCGACCGCTTCTGAGCGCAAGCTCCCTCTCCCCCCCGGGGGAGAGGGAAGGGGCAGGCCCGCCTCTACCACCCCGGCGAGGCCGGGGCCCAGGGTGGGGGACGTCTCTGACGGAAGGCGTCGCTGCGTTACGACCGCCTTTCCAACTGGGCCCCGGCCTCCGCCGGGGAGGCGACGTGTTTGGAGCGAGGCCAGAGCCGACCGTTGTCCTACGCCCCCGAGCCCCCGGCACCACAGGCCATTTCGCTTCCGTTTCGGGCGTGCGATGCCTATATGCTGGGCATGGCATCCAACCCTGAATCCAACAATCCCAACCTGCCCAACCAGGGCGACTATGGCGCAGACTCGATCAAGGTCCTCAAGGGCCTCGACGCGGTCCGCAAGCGCCCCGGCATGTATATCGGCGACACCGACGACGGGTCGGGCCTCCACCACATGGTGTTCGAGGTCAGCGACAACGCGATCGACGAGGCGCTTGCCGGGCATTGCGACCGGATCGACATCGTCCTGAACGCCGACGGATCGGTCAGCGTCACCGACAATGGCCGCGGCATCCCGACCGGCATCCACACCGAGGAAGGCGTGTCCGCAGCCGAGGTCATCATGACCCAGCTCCACGCCGGCGGTAAGTTCGAGAACACCAGCGACGAGAACGCCTACAAGGTCTCGGGCGGCCTGCACGGCGTCGGCGTCTCGGTCGTCAACGCGCTCAGCGAATGGCTCGACCTGACGATCTGGCGCGACGGCAAGGAGCATTACATGCGCTTCGCGTTCGGCGACGCGGTGCTCCCGCTCAAGATCGTCGGCGACGCGGCCGAGGGCCAGAAGGGGACGCGCGTCACCTTCTTCCCGTCGCCCGCCACCTTCAAGATCACCGATTTCGACTTCGACAAGCTCGAACATCGCTACCGCGAGCTCGCCTTCCTCAATTCGGGCGTGCGCCTGTTCCTGACCGACGCGCGGCATGAGGAACTGAAGACCGTCGAGCTCTATTACGAGGGCGGTATCGCCGCGTTCGTGAAGTATCTCGATCGCGCCAAGCTGCCGCTGATGCCCGAGCCGGTCGCGATTTCGGGCACGCGCGACGACGTCACGATGGACGTCGCGCTGCAGTGGAACGACTCCTATTACGAGAACGTCCTCGCCTTCACGAACAACATCCCGCAGCGCGACGGCGGCACGCACATGGCCGCGTTCCGCGCCGCGCTGACCCGCACGCTCAACAATTATGCCGAGAAGTCGGGCCTGTTGAAGAAGGAAAAGGTCCAGCTCACCGGCGAGGACATGCGCGAGGGGCTCACCGCGATCGTCTCGGTCAAGCTGCCCGACCCGAAGTTCAGCAGCCAGACCAAGGACAAGCTCGTTTCGTCCGAAGTCCGCCAGCCCTTGGAAAGCCTGATGGCCGACAAGATGGCCGAATGGCTCGAGGAAAACCCCGCGCACGGCAAGGCGATCGTCGCCAAGATCATCGACGCCGCCGCCGCGCGCGAAGCCGCCAAGCGCGCGCGCGAATTGACGCGCCGCAAGGGCGTGATGGACATCGCCTCGCTGCCCGGCAAGCTCGCCGACTGCCAGGAGCGCGATCCCGCCAAGTCCGAGCTGTTCCTGGTCGAGGGTGACTCGGCCGGCGGTTCGGCCAAGCAGGGCCGCGATCGCCATTTCCAGGCGATCCTCCCCCTGCGCGGCAAGATCCTCAACACCGAGCGCGCGCGCGAGGATCGCATGTTGTCGAGCCGTGAAATCGGCACGCTCATCACTGCGATGGGCACCGGCATCCGCGACGACTTCAACGCGGACAAGCTGCGCTACCACAAGATCGTCATCATGACCGACGCAGACGTCGACGGCGCGCACATCCGCACGCTGTTGCTGACGCTGTTCTACCGTCACATGCCCAAGATCATCGAGGGCGGCTATCTCTACATCGCGCAGCCGCCGCTCTACAAGGCGACCAAGGGCCGGTCCGAGATGTACCTGAAGGACGATGCCGCGCTCGACGAATATCTGGTCGATGCGGGCGTCGGGTCGATGGTCCTCGAAGGGCCCGGTGGCGCCCGCTTGGGTCGCGACCTGAAGGATCTGGTCGATCACGCGCGGCGGATGCGCACGCTGATGCGCTACGTCCCCAAGCGCTATGACGCGGGCATGATCGAGGCGCTGGCGCTGGGCGGCGTGTTCGATCCCGAGGCGTCGGTCGCGGACCGCACGTCGCGGCTCGAGATCGTCACGCGTCGCCTCGAACTCGACGACGGCGATGCGCGCTGGACCGCCGAGCTGACGCAGGATGGCGGCATCCATTTCCAGCGCGCGTGGCGCGGGGTGACCGATCACCACATCATCGAGGCGAGCTTCCTCGTCTCGGCCGAGGCGCGCAAGCTGCACGCTTTGTCGGCCGAGCAGTCGGACAGCTATGCGCGCACCTCGAACCTCGTCCCCGCGAGCAAGGCAGCGCACGCCGACGAGCCCGAGGCGGAAGACGCCGCAGAGACCGGTGCCGGCGTGATCGGGTCCGCCACCGCGGTCGCGACGCGCGGCTCGACGCAGGTGTCGCGCCCGAGCCATCTGCTCGACGCGATCCTCGCCGCGGGCCGCAAGGGCCTCGCGATCCAGCGCTACAAGGGGCTGGGCGAGATGAACGCGGAACAGCTGTGGGAAACCACGCTCGATCCGTCGGTCCGCTCGATGCTGCGCGTCACCGCGGTCAATGCCGAGAGCGCGAACGAGATCTTCACGCAGCTGATGGGCGAAGTCGTCGAACCGCGGCGCGAGTTCATCCAGGACAACGCGCTCAACGTCGCCAATCTCGACGTCTAGGGCGCGTTTCGCTTCCGCGGACCGACGCGCAGGGATCGTCCGATCCGGGTGCGTCAGTCCGGTTTGGCAAGGCGTGGCGCGTCGGTTTTGCGGATGATCGCGCCGAAATGCGTCTGGCCGTCCTCGCGCCACATCGACAGCGACAGGGTGACGGCCAGTTTCGACCCGCCGCGGTGCGTCGCCTCGAGGGTGACGGTCGTCCCGACCAGATGCGCAGCGCCGCGGGCCGCGAGTTGCTGAAGGCTCAGGGCGTTACCTCGTTCTCGCGGATCGATGATGGCGATCGTCTGACCCAGCGCCTGGTCGGTGCTGAAACCGAACAGCGTCTCGCATGCCGCGTTCCAGACGATGATCCGGCCGTCATGATCCGCACATAGAATGCCATCGGGAGAGGTCGCGGCGAAATTGTCGAAGCGGGACCGGCCCGGGTCGGGCAGCTGTGGCACGTGGTTCGTCAGCGGCGACCCCTCACGCAGGCTGCGCGCGAGTTCGGGCGTGTCGAGCCAGCGTTCGCGGGGCGCAAGCCCGCCATCGACCGCGACATAGACCATCTCCGCCACGCTGCTGACGTTCAGCTTGCGCAGCGCCTGTGCGCGGTGCCCCTCGACCGTGCGCGGGCTGATCGCCATCGCCTGCGCGATCGCCTTGTTCGTCTGGCCGACGATCATCGCGCGCACGACATTGCGCTCGCGCTCGGTCAGCAGGTCAAGACGCGCGCGCGCTGCGCCGCGCTGCGCCGTCCAGTTCACCAGCGTCGCGACCCGTTCGAACGCGCGGTCCAGCGCGGCCGCCAGCGTTTCGGGCTCGAGCGGCATGTCGAGCACCTCGGTCGCGCCCAGTTTCATCGCCTCGACGGTGACCGTCGCATCGGTCCGCGCCGTGATCGCGATCGCCGGCCATCGGATGTCGCGCAGCGCCAGCGCGGAAAGCAGCCCCAGGCCGTGCGCCGGCGGCGTCCGCAGCTCGATCAGGATCGGCGCAGGTTTGAGCGTCGGCAATTGCTCGAGGAACAGGTCGGCATGGGCAAAGGGCCAGACCGTGATGCCCGACGGCTTCAGACAGGCCTGCAGATGCCGCCGCGTGCCGCTGTCGTCGTCGATGACGTATAGGATCATGGCTGCTCCGGTCGGTGGCGGTGCCAGGGGCCCGAAAATGGTGCCGCGGCCGGGACGATGAAATTCGGCGTTACACGGTAAAGTTTAAGAGTTCGAGGGGGCTGTCGCGGGCGTTCAATAGGTGATGCTGACCCAGAGGATGTCGCTGTAGGATCCCGGCTTCAGCTGCGTCTGGCGGGCCGGTGCGCGGGCGTAGACGGGAATCGCGGTGCTTGTCGCGACCGCGGTGCTGCTGACGGTGCTGCTGCCATTGGTGCCGTCACCCCAGACCCGGGAGTGCGCAGGATCGATATAGAGATTGTAGAGCAGCGCCTGGGCGCCGCCGGTCATGGTCCGCGCGCCATAATCGCCATTGCCCGGGCCGATCGCGATGACGACGCTGGTCTCGACGTCGCAGCTGATCGCGATGCCGGTGACCGCATCCTGGGGTGCGGTCGCGAACGGATCATAGGAGCCGAGCGTCAGCGCCTGCGGGCTTACGCTGCAACTGGCAGCCGCTGCCGGCGCTGCGGTCGCGAGTAGCGCGAAGACAAACGCGGCGGTGATCGCGCTGCGACCGATCATGAGGTGCATGTGAAGGTTCCGAGATCGGGTTGGGTCTGCCCGGCGGGGACGAAGTCGAAGGCGAAAGCGCACCCGCCGCCGGCGAAGGTGGCGGATACGCGATTGCGCGCGGCCAGCCCGGTCAGATAGGCGTCGCCGCCGGGCGCCAGCAGAAAGGCTTCGCCCGCGCCGTTCAGGTGAAGCACGGTGCCGGCGGGAAGCGGGTTGCCGTCCGCACCGACCACCCGGAGCCGCGCATCGCTTGCGGCGCGCGCGCCGAACCGTACCGCGACGCCGCTGCGATCATAGGGCCGCACCGTACGCTTGGTCTCGTCGATGATCGCGTCGAGCGGCAGGTCCTCGGCCTCGATCCGGATATGATTGTCCTGAAACGGCAGCAGCCGCGGGATGACCAGCACGCCCGCCGCGTTCGTCCGGCCGACCAGCTGGTTGTCCGAATAGACGCGGACATTGGCGTAGGGGCCGACGCGCACGGTCCCGAAGCTCTGCTCGATCCGACGCGCGGCGAACACCGCGCCATCGACCGTCGCGACCGATCCGACCAGCTGCAGCCGCGTGCCCGACGCACCGTTCAGCCGGGTCACCTGCGCATCGACACGGCCGATGCCGCTCTGGGCATTGACCTCTGCATCAAGCCGCTCGATCGCCCCGGTTTCCGCCTGCAGCCGGTATCCGACGCCGTCTCCATAAGGGAGGTTGCGTTGCAGCGTCGTCGTCGCGCCGAGCTCGCCGTCGCGCAGCTGCACGCCGGCGGTGGCGCTCGTCCGCTGGCCGAACGGGACGGTGAGGCGGAACTGCACCGTCGTGTCGCGCGCGCCGGCAAAGCTCCGGCTCGCATTGAGGCTGAGCGCGCCGATCCGACGGAGCCGCATCGACGCATTGGCATTGCCCGACAGGATATCGCCGCGCTGGTCGCGGCTGCGGCGCCACAGGAGAGAAGCGGTGACCGACCCATAGGGCGTGGGCGTGCCGATAAAGCCGGTCACCGTGCTGCGCGCGCGCCGATAGGCGGTCGAATCGCCGACCGTCGCATAGTCCGCGGTGGTGATCTCGCCATTGCCGCCCAGCGACAGGCCGCGCGTCTGGCGTTCGAACCCGATCCCGAACAGGCCGCCGCCGCCCCGGTCCGAATGGCTGCCCGCGGCCGAGAGCGAGAAGATCCCGACCGCGGGCCACAAGGCGCTGACCTGCATGCTGGTCGCCTGCATCTTGCGGGTGGTTTCGCCATGCGCCTCGACCGTCAGCCGCTCGGTCACGCCGTAGCGATGCGTCGCCGACAGGATCGGCGTGCCATAGTCGAAGCTCGCCCGCGTGAAATTGCGCCGCAGCACGCCGATCTCGTACGAGAAATCATGCAGGCCCCGGCGCAGGATCTGCGGCGCGGCATAATAGGATTGCGTCACCCGCGTCTCGCGACCCAGCGCATCGCGCACCACCAGCTGGATATCGCCGCTGCCATTGACCACCGGGACGTCGGTCAGCGCGAACGGTCCGGACGCGACGGTCTGGCGGTTCTGGAGGATGTTGTTGACATAAAGGTCGACGACCGAGGGAACGGCGGCGCTGCCGTTCAGCGTCGGCAGCGCCATCGTCAGATAGCCCGGCTGCGTCGCGAAATTGGTCGCGAGCTGAAGGCCCGCGAACCGCAGCGCACCGGTCCCGGTGCTGCCGCGCGTCACGCCATCGCCGATCCGCAGCGATCGCAGCCGCGCCGGGTCGTCGATCGTCCAGTTGGTATCCAGCCTGACGAGGCTGCGTCGCCCGTCGCCACTGTTCCCCGTGCCGGCGATGAAGCCCGTCCCCATCGTCCCCGCGCCGCTGAACGCGCCCAGCTCGAACAGGCCGTCGAGCGAGGACGCGCCTGACGCGGTCTGTGCGGACAGGTCGTAATTGAGGAAGCCGCCGATCCCGCTGCGCGTCATCGGCCCGTCGGTCCGGCCCGACAGCAGCGCGCTCGACGGCATGAACAATGCCGCCGGCGCGGTGATCGACAATGTCTGCGTCGCATCGTCGAGGCCGGCGACAAGCCCTTCCGCCGTGTCGAGCCGAAGATAGGTCTCGCCCTCGAACAGCCGCGTATCGTCCTCTTTCAGCACCAGCCGCCACGCGCGTGCCGCGTCTCCGGTGACGTACAGCGCGTCCGCATCGTACAGCACCCAGACCGGATCGGGCTGATCGATGCCGTTGATCCGGATCGCGAGCAACGCCAGACGCAGGTCCGCCGGCGCCGCAGCCTGCCCCGCAGCCGGGATGGGCGCGGGGTCGGCAGCGATGCCGGGCGAACCCGCGGCCAGAAGCACGATTGCCAGACTAGCGCGCGGCCAGATTCGCCGTGACTTCGTGCTCGCCATCGGCGGTGCGGATCGCGAGCGTCAGCGGCGTCCCGGTCGTGAGTTCGGGGTGTTTGCCGATCTCCCATTGGCGCATGCTCTCCGGCAGGACGACGCCCATCGCGTTGCTCAGCACGGTCGATGTGCCGCCCGTCCCCGTACCCGCCCGATGCGCGATGCCGGTGACCTGCGCGATCGCGCCGCCGGTATTGCGCGCCTCGAGCACGATGTCGCCGGCCGGACGCCGCCAAGCGGTCCAGGCGACGTCAGCCTTGGCGGTCGGATCGGCGACGATGTAGAGGGGCAGGTTCAGTTTGACCGCGATGCGCACGCCGTTCGCCGTCGCCGGCCCGGGGATCTCCTGCAGCATCACGCGATAGGCGGCATTGGGCAGGCGGTGCCGCACGCCGATGCGGACGAGTTGCGGCGCCCGCGTCGCGGCGGTGAAGATGGGGGGCGACGCGATCAGGTCGTCGGTCGGCGTATAGACGTCCTTGCCGTCGACCTGGGTCCAGCGAAAGGCGGACACCCGGATCGATACCGGTACAGCCTCGCCATTGGTGATGGTCAGCGATCCGACCGGGCGGTTGGCGGGCAGGGTGAGCGTGACCGGGCTGACGCGGAAGTTGCTCGCGACCGCATCGCCGGGCAGGGCGATGGCGGCGGCCATGCAAAGACCGGCCGCCGTGAGGCGACCGGTCTGCAAGAGGCTCATAAAGCGCATTGCTTGAAGAGCTTAGTAGTTGACCGTGACCTGGACGACATCCGCATAGGTTCCTGCCGGTGCGTTCGTCTGGCCAAGCGGGATGCTGCCGGCCAGCACGATCGGCACAACGACGCCGGTGCCGGTGCCGGTGATCGGCGAGCTGCCGGCCGTGCCATCACCCCATGGGCTGGTGGTGGTGTTGTCATTGTACAGGACGTAGTTCAGCTTCTGGCCTCCCCCGCCGGTCGAGGTCATCCCGCGCAAGGCCATCGTTGCATTTGCGCCCGTGCCGACATCGGCCGTCGCGGTCCAGGCCGTGCCACTCGTGCACATGACGTCCAGACCACCGGTGCCCGCATGCGCGGCGCCATCGGTCACATCGGCGCCGCCGAACTGCAGCGCGGTCGAGGTGACCACGCAGCTCTCGGTGACTTCGGCGTTGGCGGCGATCGTTGTGCCAGTGCTCTGCGCCGATGCCGGGAGGCCGACGAAAGCGGTCAGGCCGAGCGCGGACGCCAGCGCGAATTGGACGCGCATGTTGTTGATAGCCATTGGTAATTCCCAGGACTGGGCGCAGCAGGACATACCTTGCGCCACTCATGTCGAGCCGTATCTGTCATCAAGAGGCTTCTTGAAAACATGCCGCCTCATCGATGCAGTTCTACGCCAATGGCATTGCGAAGACCTGAACAAATGTACAATATTTCCCACGTAGATCTACGTGGAAATGCATGGTCTTGCCTTGGGATAATCGTCGATCATTGCCGTACATCATGACGAATCATGGTAAACGGAATGAGTTTCGATGGTTAATACTAGATGAAAGGCTGAATGCTGGCAAGGCGTGCCGTGCGGATGGGCCCCACATGCCCCGGGATTGCGACGATCGCGGCCCGGGCACCGGCTCATCGGGCTGGCCATCACCGTCGCGCGGCCATTCCTATAGCGCCAACGCCTCCTATATCCCGTCGGCACCCTGCTGACCGGACGCAGCTTTCGCGCATCCCGGCCGGCCAACCGACGCGGATCGCCGCGTGAGAGGACAGCATGACAGAGTATAAGAAGACCGACGCCGCGCTCGCCAAGCTGACGCCCGAGCAATATTACGTCACGCAGGAAAGCGGCACCGAGCGGCCCGGGACGGGATCCTATCTCAACACCCGCGAACCCGGGCTCTATGTCGACATCGTGTCGGGCGAACCGCTGTTCGCGTCGGCCGACAAATTCGACTCGCACTGCGGCTGGCCGAGCTTCACCAAGCCGATCACCCCCGCGCATGTCGCCGAGCTGCATGACCGCAGCCACGGCATGGTCCGCACCGAGGTCCGCTCGGCGGGCGCGGACAGCCATCTGGGGCATGTCTTCGAGGATGGGCCGCGCGACCGCGGCGGGCTGCGCTACTGCATCAACTCGGCCGCACTCCGCTTCGTCCCGCGCGACGCGATGGAAGCCGAGGGGTATGCGGACTATCTCGACCAGGTCGACGCCGCAGGCGCGTGACGGAACGGCCGGCCGCTCGCGCGGCCGGCCACCCCGTGGGTCAGGCGAGCGTCAGCCCGACATCGACATTGCCGCGCGTGGCGTTCGAATAGGGGCAGATCTGGTGCGCGGTATCGACCAGCTTCTGCGCCTGCTCGCGGTCGAGACCCGGCAGCGCGACGGTCAGATCGGTGGTGATGCCGAACCCGCCCGCATCGCGCGGACCGATGCCGACCTTGGCCGTCACCGACACATCGTCGGGCAGCTTCATCTTCAGCTGCTGTCCGGCGACCTTCAGCGCGCCGATGAAGCAGGCCGAATAGCCCGCCGCGAACAGCTGTTCCGGGTTGCTCCCGTCACCACCTGCGCCACCAAGCTCCTTGGGCGTCGACAGGGCCACCGCGAACCGGCCGTCCTCCGACCGTGCCTGACCGTCACGACCGCCGGTGGCGGTTGCCGTGGTGCTGTATTTCACATCGACCGACATGCTGAATCTCCTATCTGTTTATCGCGATAACTAAATAGGAGTGCGTGTCGGCGCTGTCCAGAGCCGCGCGCTCTGACCAGCATCGACAATCCTGCTCGTAACTGACGGAGGTCAGCGCACCTCGGCGCGGAGCGTCGCGCGAACGCCGCGATGCGCGCGGTCATATTCGACGATCGAATGCAAGCTCTGCGCCATCGCGCGGATCAGCTTGGTGCCGAGCCCCGTACCCCGCGGCGTGGCGTCGGCGGGCATGCCGCAGCCATCATCCTCGACCGCCAGTAGGAACTGGCCGTCATCGGTCTGCGACAGCGTCACGCGGACCTCGCCCGATCCCGCGGGATAGGCGTATTTGCAGGCATTGGTGACGAGTTCGGTGACGATCACGCCCAGCGACACCGCGCGGTCGGTCGCCAGCCGGATCGGTTCGGCGACCAGCCGCAATGCGCGTGGCAGCGCCTCGCTCGACCAGGTCTCCGCCAGTTCGTCGACCAGCGCGCCGAGATATTCGCGCATGTCGACGCTCTCGACATCGTTGCTCGTATACAGGCGGCGATGGACCTGCGCGATCGCCTGGATCCGCCGCTGCGTATCCTCGAGCGCCTCGCGCGCGGCCGGGTCGGTCAGCGCCCCCGCCTGCAGGCTGACCATCGCCGAGACCAGCTGCAGCGAATTGGCCACGCGGTGGTTCACCTCGCCGAGCAGCGCCTCGAGCCGTGCGTTGGTCGCGCGCAGATCGGCCTCGGCGACGGCCTTGGCCTGTTGCAGCACCGACCGCGCGCCGACCTGTTCGAACGCCGCATCGAGCAGCTCGAAAAACTCCTCGCCGACGGTCTTCACGACATAGTCGGCCGCGCCCGCCTTCAGCGCGGCGACCGCGATCCGTCCCTCGTCTGACCCGGTGACATAGACGACGGGGGGCGCGCATCGGGCAGCGCGCGCAGCACGTTGAGCGTCTCGAGCCCGTCCATCCCGGGCATGTAATGGTCGACCGCGATCAGGTCATACGGTTCGGCGCGCGCCATCGCGATGCCGTCCGCGCCCGACTCGGCCAGCGTCATATGGTACCCGCGACGCTCCATCGCGCGCCCAACCAGCCGCCGGATACCCGCATCGTCATCGATATAGAGAACGCGTTTGCCGGTCATTCAACTCTCGGCCGAGGGGACCTGGATCACCGACAGGAACAGGCCGAGCTGGCGGATCGCCTGGGCAAAGCTCTCATAATTCACCGGCTTGGTGATATAGACGTTGCAGCCGAGATCATAGCAGCGCTGGATCTCGACCTTGTCGTCGGTGGTCGTCAGCACAACGACGGGCGCGCGTCGCAACGGGCTGCCCTCCGCCTTGATCCGCGCGAGGATGTCGGTGCCGCTCATGTCGGGCAGGTTGAGGTCGAGCAGGATCAGCGCGGGGCCGCTCTTCGCCGGACCGTCGGCCGCATCGAACAGGAAGTCGAGCGCGGTCGTGCCATCGGTGAAATGGCGGATATCGTTGAGGATGCCCGCACGGCGGATGTTCTTCTCGATAAGGCGCGCATGGCCCTCGTCGTCCTCGATCATCACGATGCCGACGGATTTGTGATCGTTCATGCCACGGGATCCTGTAACCTGAGGTCGAAGGGGAGATTGAGCCGGAAGGTCGCGCCTTCGCCGAGCGTCGAGACCAAGTCGATCGTCCCGCCCAGCCGATAGGCCAGCGCGCGGACATGCGCGAGGCCGATGCCCTCGCCGGGCTGGTCCTGCGGCCCGGCACGCCGGAACAGGTCGAAGACGCGCTGGTGATCGCCCGGCGCGATCCCGCGGCCATTGTCGATGACCGACAGGATCACGCGGTTGCGCTCGCGCGTGCCGGCAAGCCGGATCACGCCCGGCCGTCCGGGCTGGAGATATTTGGTCGCATTCTCGATCAGGTTCGACAGGATCTGTTCGAGCGCGAGCCGGTCGGTGACGAGTGCGGGCAGCGGGCGGTCGATCGTGACGGTCGCGCCGCGATCGTCGATCAGATGCTGGATCGACGCGACGATCGCGTCCCCGACGGCGGCCGGGTCGACCGGTTCGGGGGTGATCGACCGCCGCCCCTCGCGCGACAGCTTCAGGATCGCGTTGATCAGCCGGTCCATCTTCTGCGTCGAGGCGCGGATGAAGCCGATCGCCTCGGGCAGATCCTCCCGCGCGGCGATCCGCGCCTCGGGCGTGACGATCTCCGGGGCGATCGCCTCCGCACGGTCGATCAGTGCGGCCAGCGGCGCGGCGGCCTCGGCCAGCTCCGCGGTAAAGCCCATCACGTTGACGAGCGGCGAGCGCAGGTCGTGGCTGACGATATAGGCGAAACGCTGGATCTCGTCATTCGCCCGGCTGA
Organism: Sphingomonas sp. Ant20; assembly: GCF_000783375.1. Lineage (NCBI taxonomy): Bacteria > Pseudomonadati > Pseudomonadota > Alphaproteobacteria > Sphingomonadales > Sphingomonadaceae > Sphingomonas > Sphingomonas sp. Ant20. The sequence continues at coordinate 6,458 of NZ_JRVI01000041.1, read as the reverse complement.
GATCCGCGGTCCGTTCGACTACCTGATCCTCGAGCGTCTCGTTGAGCAGGTGCAACCGGTCGCGCGACGCGCCGAGATCGGCGGTGTAGCGCCGGATCACCAGGATCGCGAGGATCGCCACGACGAGGAGGAGCAGCGCTGCGAGGCCCGCCACCGACAGGAACAGCATGTTCGACCGCTGCTGGCGGTCACTGCGGATCTCGAGCAGGCGAACTTCCTCGGCAGCCATCGCCCGCAGCCGGTAGCGGATGCTGCGCATCAGCGGGACGCTCGCATCGACCGCGAACCGGCGTTGCGCCTCGCCGATCCGGCCCGCGTCGACCAGCGCGATCGACTGGGTCCGCAGGCTGCGCAACTGGCCCACCCGCGGTTCGATCAGGTCGAGCCGCGCGGTCTGGCGTGGATTGTCGTGGGTCGAGGAGCGCAGCGCCGTCAGCGCCGGCGCGAGCCGTTGGGCCGTCGTCTCATAGGCCGTCGAGAACAGGGGCAGGCCGGTGAGAAGATAGCCGCGCCGCGCGGTTTCCGACTGCTCCATCTCGACCTGCAACGTGGCGATCGCCTGGCGGACGTCCTGCGTATGAAGAATATCGGCGGTGTAGCGCGCGTTACGCACCGTGATCCAGCCGATCGCGACCGCGGCAGCGGCCAGCGCGACGAAGCCGAGCGTCATGAACGCGACCAGCCAGCGGGCGATGCGCCCTTCCGACTGGGGAAGTTTCAAGCTGATACGCGCCATATGCGACCCGTCTAGGATACCGCCTATCGTTACGCCAGCGATACTGACGGACGGCGGCCGGAGAGGGTGGATACCGGCGGCTGCGCGACGGCGATTGCGAGGATCGGGGCGTCTGGCCGCGCCGGATGGGCATCGACACCGGCCCGCCAGGGTGGGGCCGGCGCCAGCGCCGACCCCGTTATGTCTTAGTTGCTGTCGGAGTTGTTGTCGTCGTCGATCGCGAGATACAGCGCGCCGCCCACGGCGACGGCAGCGACGGCGACGATGACCAGACCGGCACCGGCAACCTTGTTCTTCTTGGCAGTCGGCGATGCAGCGCGCACCGACTTGGCGACCGACAGCGACGCTGCGGAATTTGCAGCAGCATTTGCCGCGACGGGCATGGCCGAGACGGCAACGGCAGCAGCCGTGAGAAGGATCTTACGCATGAGAACAACTCCGTAACTTTATGAGAAGAGCGCACAGTATAGGCGTTTGTATTAAAAATGAAGCAACGTCTAAACCGATCGGGGGCAATTATCGGTCGCCGACCGTGACCCTAGGGCAACAGTTTTCGGGTGCTGGCCTTGCCAACGCGGCGGTCGCCACTGTGCCACATCGATCGCGGGATTGGCCGAGACCCGGAGATCGCAATCGCGATCGGTCGGGATGGCCATCAAGATCACGGATCATCATGACCCGGTGATATCGTCGTCATGGTTCGACTTTGGCAGGCCCTCTAACCCGCCCGACAAGGCGAGACCGCTGCCGTTCGAGCGGATGACATCGCTACGCCGTTCGTTTGCTCAGTTGCTGTCCGAATCATCGTCGTCGCTCGAGGCGAGCAGAATGGCGCCGCCCACGATGACAACCGTTGCGAGCAGGGGGACGATCAGGCTCGGACCGGCAAGCTTGGTCTTCCTGACGGTCTGCGTCGATACACGCACCGACTTGGCGACAGACAATGGCGCCGCTGCGTTGGTGGCTGCATTCGCGGTGGCCGGCATTGTAGCGATTGCAAATGCTGCAGCAGTGATGATGAACTTGCGCATGAAGGGGTCTCCACTTCACCGAAGGAGACACGATCATAGTTCAATTCATGAATAATATAAACGCGCGTCATGTTTTGGTACGGATTATATCTATCCGCCGCGAAGTCGCTCTAAAGCAACAGTTCCTGCGCGCTCGCCTTGCCGACACGGCCGCCACCACTGCGCCGATCCATCTCGTGATTGGCGGTGAAGCGGATATCGGGGTCGCGATCGGTCAGGAACGCCATCAGGGTCTCGTGATCCAGTTCGGACCATTCCTTGCCGCGGTCGGGGCCATAGCGCACGCGCGGGATCAGGCCGGGATCGCGCGACCATTCGATCAGCTGCGCCAGGCTCGCCTCGTTGAGCATGTCACGCAGATGAAAGGCGGTGACATAGGCGTCGGGGGAAGGCGCGATGCGCGGGCAGGCCGCGCTCATGCTCCATCCCCGCGGGCTTGCGCCAATAGCGCAGCACCTGGTTCGAGAAGCTCGGCGAATCGGGCCACAGCCGCAGCGCGCATTTCCAGGTGCAGATCCATTCGGCATCACGGGTCAGCGCGGAAGTACAGAATTTCTGTTCGAAATCGGCGCGGTGCGCGGCCAGCGCGAGCCGTCGCGGCCAGGGATCGAGCACCTGGCGCGCGCAATCATGCCACCAGGGCGCATCGGCGACATGCTCGTCGAGAATATGGTGGATCGCCTGCGTTACCGGCGGAATCAGCCGGCCGGGATTGACCAGCAGGCTGCCGCCCTCGCCGTAGATTTCCCAGCGCCCGTCCTCGCCCAGCGCGACGTCCTGCCAGCCGATCTCGCACACGCCGTGCGCGGGGGGAGCCGATCCGGTGGTCTCGAGGTCGATGACCCGGATCATCTGCGGCTGGGGTTTGGGCTTTGCATAAGATGGCGCCATGACTGCCATGTGGGGACAAAAGCGCGGCTAATCCAGCGCGTATGCACCATCCCGGTCGATATCGACCTCGCGCACGCCGCGCCGCTGGCGCGCACGGTCGACGAGCGTGCGCAGCCCTTCGCGCCGGTCGCGCGCCATCGGCACGTCGCGCAGGACGAATTCGCCGCCGCCGGTCGTGCGATCGGTCGACGTCAGCACGATCGTGCCGATGTCGGTCATCTGGTTGAGCAGCGAATAGCCGAGCCGGACGTCCTTGATCCGGTAGAGCTCGATCTCGTCGATCGTCTTGAACAGGATGCCGCGCTTCACGATCAGCCGCTGGTCGGTGATCTCGAAGGTCGTGCTCCGGTTCCGGAGCCAGCGCAGCCCGATCAGCACGAAACCCACGCCGACCAGGCAGGTCAGCAGCGTTCCCCAGCCGGCAAAGCTGCCGAGCAGCCAGCGCCGCGTGCTGGACCGGAATTCGTCGATGGGTCGCTCCACGCGGCACTCCTTGGGATGATGGCGGAGGGTAGGGTAGCGCGGCCCCGAGTCAATCGCCGCGCGCGGGGCGGCACGCGGATCAGGCTCGCGTCACGCCGCAGGCCGCGAGGTGCGCATCGACCGCGGCGAGCAGGCTGGCCAGCGCGTCGTCGGTGCGTGCCTCGGCGCGCACCGTCAGCATCGCCTGCGTGTTCGACGCGCGCAGCAGCCACCAGCCTCGGGCGTGGTGACGCGCGCGCCATCGGTCAGGTCGACCACCGCGCCGTCGCGCGCCAGCCGTGCGACGACCGCGTCCACCACCGCGAACTTCTCCGCGTCGTCGACCGGGAAGCGCAGATCGGGCGTCGCGACCAGCGCCGGCATCGCATCGTGCAGCGCGGTCAGCGATTGTCCCGACAGATGCACCGCGCGAATGAGGCGGACCGCGGCATAGGCGGCGTCGTCGAACCCGTAATAGTCGCCGGCGAAGAACAGGTGCCCGCTCAGTTCCCCGCCGAGCGGGGCGCCGGTGCGCGTCATCGCGGTCTTCATCAGGCTGTGTCCGGTCGGCGCCATCACCGCCTTGCCGCCAAGCGCGGCGATCCGGTCGAACAGTGCCTGGGACGACTTCACGTCCGCGACGATCGAGGCGCCGGGATGCTCGCGCAGCGCGGGCTCGACCAAGATGGACAGGATCTGATCCCCCCAGATCACCCGCCCCAGCGCGTCGACCGCACCGATCCGGTCGCCATCGCCATCAAAGGCCAGTCCGAAGTCGAGGTTGTTTTCCGTGACGAGCCGCTTCAGATCGGCAAGGTTCGATTCTTCGGTAGGATCTGGATGATGATTGGGAAAATTGCCGTCGACTTCGGCGAAGATCACATGATGCTCACCCGGGAGGAGCTTGACCAGCGCCTCGATCACCGGGCCCGCGGCGCCGTTGCCGGTATCCCAGCCGATTCGGTACGCGCCGCCGGCATAGCCCGCCATCAGCCGGCCGACATAGGCGTCGCGCAGGTCGACGGTGGTAACCTCGCCGGCGCCTTCGCTCCACGCGCCCGACGCGGCAAGCGCGGCAAGATCCTGGATGTCGTCACCGAAAAATGGGGCGTGACGCAATACCATCTTGAAGCCGTTATACTCGGCGGGATTATGGCTGCCGGTTACGTGGATGCCGCCATCCACTTCTAGCGTCGCCTCGGCATAATAGAGCATCGGCGACGGGCCGAGACCGATCCGGACGACGTCGACCCCGCCCGCGACCAGCCCGGCGACCAGCGCCGCCTCGAGCGCGGGGGAGGACAGGCGACCGTCATAGCCGACCGCCACGCGGGTGCCGCCGATGCCGCGGACGCGCGTCGCGAACCCCCGGCCGATCGCAGTGGCATCTGCAGGGCCGAGGCTTTTGCCGACGATCCCGCGAACGTCATATTCGCGCAGCGCGCTGGGGTCGAACTGGTGCGTCATACGTCTCTGTGTCGGCTTATCGCGTGCGTTTGAGCAGCAGGTCGCGCGCGGCGTTCACCCGCCGCGTCAGGTCGGTTGAGCCGCCGCGGTCGGGATGGACCGAGGCGATCAGCCGCCGGTGCGCGCTGCGGACCGCGTCGGCGTCCGCAAGCGCGTCGATCCCCAGGATCGCGCGCGCTTCCGCCTCGTCGGTCACCACGCGCTGTTTCGGCTTGGGGCGCAGATACCGCCAGGCCAGCCAGATCAGCAGTGCGGTGGCGATCCACGTCACGCCGCGGCCCTGCGGCGGACCGTGGTGCGGTCCGTCATGCAGCGACATCCGACACGGGGCCGGGCGACGCCGGCGCAGCGGCGCGCGGCGCGGTTTCGGCGACCAGCTCGGGCAGCTGCAGCGCCGCCATCATCTCGCGCAGTTCCTGGCGCGCGGCGACGTGTGCCAGCCCCATGCCGCCGAATTCCTTCGCATCGATCATCGTCAGCCCGGCGGGGAACATCTCACGGTAGATGACGCGCTCGCCGAGCCCCGGAATGATCCGGAATCCGACCCGCTTCGACAGCTGGACCAGCGCATCCGAGACGCGGCGCATGTTGCGCGCCTCGATATGCTGGAGGCGGTTGCGCAGCACGACCCAGTCGATCGTCGTCCCGTCCGCGCGGGCGCGCTGCTTGCGCGCATCCCAGATCAGCTCGGAATAGAAACTCGGCCGCGTCACCTGGAAGGTTTCGGGATCGACCTGCCCGATCAGATCGAAATCGACGAAGCTGTCGTTCATCGGCGTGACCAGCGTGTTCGAGAGCGCGGCGGCGGTGCGCGCAAACGGATCGTCGCGGCCGGGCGTGTCGACGACGAGGAAATCCGAGTCCGCGCACAGCGAATGCCACAGATCCTCGAACTGGTCCTCGGTCTGCGCCGACAGCGTCGCGTGACGCGGCATCGGCAGCGCGGAGCCGGTGCGCTTGATCGTCTCGGCGCGGTTGTCGAGATAGCGGCCGACGGTGCGCTGGCGGTGGTCGAGGTCGAGACAGGCGACGCGCGCGCCCCTGGCGGCCAGCGCGATCGCGACATGGACCGCGGTCGTCGATTTGCCCGTGCCGCCCTTCTCGTTGGCGAACACGATGACGTGCGTCGAAGCGTGAGGGGAATCCGGGCCCGTGGCCAACGCGCGTTTCCTTATTGATCGTGAGTGACGCCCTTCATAGAAGCCGCGACCGTACTTATCGAGTGGGAGTTTCACGTGGACACCGTCAGGGACCTGAATATGCTGCGCGAAAGCGTCGCCGCGTTCCGCGCGGCCGGCCAGCGCGTTGCGCTCGTCCCGACGATGGGGGCGCTCCACGCCGGCCATGTCGCGCTGATCGAGGCGGCGAAACGCCCAGGCACGAAGGTCGTCGCGTCGATCTTCGTGAACCCCAAACAGTTCGGCCCGAACGAGGATCTCGCGCGCTATCCGCGGCGCGAGATGGCCGACATCAGGCTGCTGAACGAGGTCGGCTGCGACCTGCTCTGGGCGCCGGGCGTCGAGGTCATGTATCCCGAAGGCTTTGCCACCAACGTCAGCGTCGCCGGGGTGAGCGAGGGCTTTGACGGGGCCGCGCGCCCCGGCCATTTCGACGGCGTCGCGACCGTCGTCGCCAAGCTGTTCAACCAGGTCGGCGCGGATGCCGCCTATTTCGGTGAAAAGGACTTCCAGCAGCTCGCCGTCATCCGCCGGATGGTCACAGATCTCGACTTCGCGATCGAGATCGTCGGCGTCCCGACGCAGCGCGACGATGACGGCCTCGCCATGTCGTCGCGCAACATCTATCTCGACGACGACCAGCGCCGGCAGGCGGTCGCGCTGCCGCGTGCGCTCGGCGTCGCCGCGCGTGCG
>NZ_JRVI01000040.1:0-16834 GCF_000783375.1 Sphingomonas sp. Ant20 | reverse complement strand
CGCGCGAGCGCGATCGCGCCGGACGACACGATCGCGACCTGCTGCCCTTCACGGGTCCGCGCGGCGATGTCGGCGACGAGCCCGGCGAGCCAGTCGCGCCGGACACTGCCGTCGGGATCGACAAGCAGTGCCGAACCGATCTTCACGATCAGGCGGGGACAGGAGGACGGCGGAAACATCATTGGTCGACCCCGTAGGTCCTCCCCGTAGGTCGTCATAGCCTGCAACACCCTATCGTCATTCCCGCGGCGGCGGGAACCCATATTGGCTGGCCTCACCACCGAATCGCATACCCCTGAGGCTATGGATCCCCGCCTGCGCGGGGATGACGATGGCGTACATGATCGGGCTACGGAGCGGTTTTGAACGCTACAGCGGCGACCATGCGACCGGCTCTTCGCCCTCCGCCAGGTCCTTCGGCGCGCCCGGCGCGGGGCCGATCTCGCCGATCAGCTTGTCGAGCACGGCCTCCACACCGGCACCACTCGCGCCGGACATCGCCATCACCTCGGCGCCACTGGCCTCGGCCAGTTCGGCCGACAGCGCCGCGATCAGCTCGGCGTCGAGCATGTCGGTCTTGTTCAGCGCGACGATCACCTTCTTGTCGGTCAGCCCCTCGCCGTAATTGGCCAGTTCGTCGCGGACGATCCGGTAGGATTCGCCGACATCCGCATCGTTCGCGTCGACCAGATGCAGCAGCACGCGGCACCGCTCGATGTGCCCCAGGAACCGATCACCAATGCCTGCGCCCTCGGCCGCACCCTGGATCAGCCCGGGAATGTCCGCGACCACGAATTCGCGCTGCTTGTGGCGGACCACGCCCAGCTGCGGCCGGGTGGTGGTGAAGGCATATTCGCCGACCTTGGCCTGCGCGTTCGTGACCTGGTTGATGAAGGTCGACTTGCCCGCATTCGGCAGGCCGACGAGACCCGCATCGGCGAGCAGCTTCAGTCGCAGCCAGACCCAGGCCTCGCCGAACGGCCAGCCGGTGCCGTGCTGGCGCGGGGCGCGGTTGGTCGACGTCTTGTAGCTGGCGTTGCCACGGCCGCCATCGCCGCCGCGGAACAGCACTTCGCGCTGGCCGACTTGCGTGAAGTCGATCAGCACCTCTTCCTTGTCCTCCGACAGCACCTGCGTGCCGAGCGGAACGCGGATCACGAGGTCCTCGCCGCCCGCGCCGGTGCGGTTCGAGCCCGACCCGCCCGAGCCGCGCGGGGCACGGAAATGCTGTGTGTAGCGAAAGTCGATCAGCGTGTTCAGGCCGGCGATGCATTCGAACACGATGTCGCCGCCCTTGCCGCCATTGCCGCCATCGGGGCCGCCATATTCGATGAATTTCTCGCGGCGGAAGCTGACGGCACCGGGGCCGCCCTCACCCGAACGTACGTAGATCTTGGCTTGGTCTAGAAAATGCATCGCGCCCCATAGCGAAATTGGCGAAAATCGCCAGCCTCTGCGACTCGGGCCCTGGTCGGCGTTGCTCAGGCCGACGGGCAGGCGGCGGCGTCCTTGCTCGCGAGCAGCGCGTCGAGCGCGAGTTCGCGCGCCCTGGTCGCGGGCAGGCCGAGCGCGCGGGCCATCGGCGCGCCCATCAACGCGTCGCCCAGCGCCATCAGGACCAGCGTCAGCGTCTGGTCCTGGATCGGCTGGTCGCCGGGCATGTCGCCCTCGGCAAGTTCGTCGACCAGATCGTGGATCGCGGTGAGAATCGGGTCGAGCGCGTCGGTGTTGCCCGACAGGATCATCCAGCTCGCCAGCGCGCCCGCGCCGCCCTTGCCGAATGCGTCGAAGGTCATCTCGACCACCTCGCGCGGATCCAGCTCGCCCGCGCGGACACGCAGCACCGCGGCACCGATCGTGCCGACGATGTCCGCCGCCATCCGCGTGATCAGCGCGGTCTGCAGCGCCTCGGCCGAGCCGAAATGGTGGAGCAGATTGGCGTGCGTCCGCCCGATCCGGCCTGCAACCGCCTTCAACGTGACCGCGCTGGGACCGCTTTCGATCAGGAGCGCGCGCGCGGCCTCGACTGCGGCATCACGCGATTCGGTCGGGGATAGGCGCTTGCGGGGTGTTGACGTCACGAAATGAAAAACCTACTTACAACTGTGTCAGTAATGACGATCTGTCTCTGTTTGGAGGTTTCCGTGGCGAAAGCAACCACACCCGTCGATCTGACGATCACGCCGCGCGATCGTCGTTTTGGCCGGGGCGCGCCGATTCGCCGGTGGTGGCTGAACGACGATCCGATCGCGACGGCCTTTTACAACGCCTTGTCGGTCACCTTCCCCAAGGGCGAGGGCTATTTCGTCGACAGCGTTCGCCGGTTTCGCGACGGTACGCCGCCCAAGCTGACCGCCGAGATCAATGCGTTCATCAAGCAGGAGGTGATCCACACCCGCGAGCATGTCGCGTTCAACCGGCACGTCACCGACCAGGGGTATGACGTCGCGCCGTTGATCGCCGATGTCGACGCCGCGCTCGCACTGACCAAGGGGCGCCCGCCGATCGCGAGCCTCGCCGCGACGACCGCGCTCGAGCATTTCACCGCGATGCTCGCGCATGAACTGATCGCGAACCCCCGGCACCTCGCCGGCGGTGACCAGCAGGCGGCGGCGCTGTGGCAATGGCACGCCGCCGAGGAGATCGAGCATAAGGGCGTCGCCTATGACACCTGGCTGCACGCGACGCGCGACTGGCCGCGGTTCACGCGCTGGCGGGTCAAGTCGCTGGTGATGCTGATCACCACGTGGCGCTTCTTCACGGGGCGGGCGCGCGGCATGACCGAATTGCTGCGGCAGGACGGGCTGACGGGCCCGCGGATCTGGGCGCGGATGGCATGGTATGCGTTCGGCAACCCGGGCATGGCGCGCAAGATAGCGGGCGTGTGGGCCGCCTATTTCCTGCCCGGTTTCCATCCCTGGAAACACGACGACCGCGCGTTGATCGCGCTGGCCGAAAGTGATTATGAGGCGGCGGTGCTGCCGGTCGAGAAGCGGGCGGTGGCCACAGCCTGAGTTACGGTTGCGGCCTTTCCTATCCCTGGTCCTCCCGCGAAGTATGTGCGGCGAATACGTCGCCCAGCATTCCACCCCCGGCGGAGGCCGGGGCCCAGTTGGAAAGGTCGTAGTAGCGACACGATGACCGTAGTCAGCGACGTTCCCCAACTGGGCCCCGGCCTTCGCCGGGGTGGTGCAATTTCAAGGCCGGGATGCGCGAATCACGCCGCCATCGGCATCGGCGCACATCGGTCCTCATCGAGCACCAACTCGAACAGCACGGCCTGAGCCTCGCCGCCACGCCCGCGCGACGCCCGAGGCTCGACCCGCCCGGTCGGCCGGAAGCCAAGCTTGGCCAGGACGCGGCCGGACGCGGGATTGTCGACGAAATGGAACGCCTCGAGCCGCCGGAGCCCGAGCGCATGGCGGGCGATCGCGATCACCGCTTCGCCCGCCTCGGTCGCATAGCCGCGTCCCCAGGCATCGGGCGTCACCCAATAGCCGAGCTCATGGCCGTACCCGTCCGGCGATGCATGGATATCGATGCCGCCAACTAGTCGCGGCGCGCCGGGGTCGAGCGCGTCGATCAGGAAGCGCGGCTGATGCTCGCCGCGCGGCTGCGCCAGAAAGGCCGCCGCGTCGCCGAGTGAATAGGGCCAGGGTGCCCGCGTCAGCTTCGCGATCACGGCTTCGTGCCCGATCGCCTGCGTCAGCGCGGGCGCATCCTCGGGCCAGCCGGGCCGCAAGGTCAGTCTCTTCGTGCGCGCGAACATTGCTCTCTTCCTCTCGCGTCGTCGCTGCGCGCATGCCACGTCAGGATGACGGGACGCGACAGCCAAGGGGGAGGGAGCAATAAAAAAGGGAGCCGGGGTGACCCGTCTCCCTTGTTCAGGTTCGCTTTCGCGACCCGGGTCACCCTGGTGGGCAACCCGGATGGTTACCCGATGTTATTCGGCTGCAACTGCCATGTCGGCGGCATCATTCGCTGCCAGCTCGACCGAGCAGAACTTGCGACCAAGTTTGCCCTGGCTGAACACGACGCGGCCATCGACCAGCGCGAACAGCGTATGGTCCGTGCCGATGCCGACATTGGTGCCCGGATAGAACTTCGTCCCGCGCTGGCGCACGAGGATGTTGCCGGCAACGCATGCCTGGCCACCGAACTTCTTCACGCCGAGACGACGACCGGCTGAATCGCGACCGTTGCGCGAAGAGCCGCCTGCTTTCTTATGTGCCATCTGAAGCTACTCCTTATGCCTGAGCGGCCGGGGCGTCAGCCTCGGTCTGCTTGGCGGTCTGGCCGCCGACGGACACGATCTTCAGGATCGTGTGCTGCTGGCGATGGCCGTTCTTGCGACGATAGTTGTGACGACGACGCTTCTTGAAGACGATGACCTTGTCCGCCTTCGCCTGAGCGATGATCTCTGCAGCGACGGTGAAACCCTCGACCGAGCGCAGTTCCGAGCCTTCGCCCGCCAACAGCACATCACCCAGCGTCACCGACGCACCTGCATCGCCCTCGATCTTTTCGACGACGATCTTATCTCCGGCGGCGACGCGATACTGCTTGCCGCCCGTGCGCACGACTGCGAACATGGCCCTTGTCACTTTCCAAATACATGTGCCCCACGAACGCAGGGTCCGCCGGGAGAAGCCGGGGAGCTAAGCGAGGGGCGTGACGATGTCAACCAAGAAGGGCCATTGCGGGGGGGCTAAAACATCGCGGGCTCTGGCCGGAGCCGCGTCAGGGCGCCGCTCCCGGCAGGCGATCAGTGCCGGTGGACGGCGCGCAGCGTGTAGCGACCATCGGCAAAGTCGGTGAACAATCCGGCGATGCCCGGATGGTCGACCGGCTCGTCGCCCGCGTCGGATACCAGATTCTGCTGGCTGACATAGGCGACGTAGCTCGACTCGCGATTCTCGGCGAGTAGATGATAGAAAGGCTGGTCCTTCTTCGGCCGCATCTGTTCGGGGATCGCCTCGTACCATTCATCGGTATTGGCGAAGACAGGATCCACGTCGAACACGACCCCGCGGAAATCGAACAGGCGGTGCCGGACGATGTCGCCGATCGAGAAATTCGCATGGACGATCGGCGGGGCGACGACCTCGACCGACGCCGCCGGTGCCGGCTCGGACGAGAGGGCATCGGACGCGGCGATGTCGGGGGTGGCGGGGTCGATGGGGATGTCGTGGCGGGGCATGGCGACAATTTAAGCGCTGTTTCGCGACGCACAAGCCGGGCCGCTCGTGATTGCAAAAACCCTCTTGCACTGCGGCAAGGTCTGATTTAGAGGCCCGCCCTCGACCGATCGGAGGCGCTGCTTGCAGCACTTCGGATGACCTTGCGGAGAGGTGGCAGAGTGGTCGAACGTACCGCACTCGAAATGCGGCGTACCCGCGAGGGTACCGTGGGTTCGAATCCCACCCTCTCCGCCATTTACCTTGCGCCATGTGGATCAAAGAGATCCCTGGCCCCCGCGCCGGGGCCGCGCACCTCTCTATAGCTATCGTCCGATGACCCGCTGCTGTGGACAGCGCATTCATGTGCTCAGAGCAGTAGGCGCGGGACGACAGTCGGGGAGGGGGTGCGTTGTCTCCCATGCCCGTCCCGGCCAAGGCCCCCTCCAGATCGAGACCGCGATGCGTACGTTCCTTCTGAACATCCTGCTGGCGGCCGGGCTGGTGGCCCTGGCGGTCCTTTCGCGGTTCATGCTGCTCGATACCTATTCCCGCTGGCAGATCGCGGCGTTCTGGCTGCTGGCGGCGCTGCTCGAATGGGGCGTCAAACCGCGGATCGGTCTGAAAGCACGCTGGCTGACCGCGCTCGCGACCGCGATCGCGACGACGCTGGCGATCCTCGCCGTGCGCTGGCACGTCGAAGGGCTGTGCCCGCACACCTGGCCGCAATGCGCGTCCTATCCGTTCTGGCGTGTCGTCCTGCACCTGATCCAGCGCGCATAGACCGGACGTGCGCCCCGGTATCGCCAAAGCAACGCCGGAAGCGTGGCCCGACGGCAACAAGTCCCGATAAAGTACAGGGATCGCGGATAGACCCGCAATTTTTCGTGGAGAAATTCTTCTGTATCCGCCTAGGCGTTGAATTGCTTGAACTCGCCTGTGTGCTGGCTCGGCGTGAACCGCATCGACGGCGCTCGTAAGCAATGCTGCATTGCCCAGTGGCGTCGCCAGTCCGGTTTCATCATTCGTTCAATATACCGGGCGGCACGTCATGAAGATTGCTTTCTTTCTTTCGAACTATCCCGTTCTTTCGGAAACGTTCGTCGTTCGTCAGATCAGGGGTATGATCGACCTCGGGCATCAGGTTACGATCATTACCGGCCAGCATGATCTTTCTGTCGATGATCCACTATCCGGTGCCGCGCGTATCGTCTCCGTTCGCGCGAATACAGGAGGCTCATCGCCGATCGCGCATTTGCTGAAAAAGTCGGCTCGACTTCTGCTTGGCGCGCAATCCGGCAAGAGCCGACGGCGAATTCGCGCAGGACTTACTGGCTTGCGCGATGGAATTGTCGCGCCGATCGTCGATATTCTCAGTGTCGGCGAACAGGGACTTGGTCATTTCGATGCCATCATCGCGCATTTCGGTCCCGCGGGCGTGCGGGCCATGTATCTGCGCGATGCCGGTCTGATCTCGGGCCCGATCGCCACAGTCTTTCATGGTCTTGACGTGACCGAGCATAGTCTCGTCAAAAAAATTCCTGCCGCATTACCGCCGCCTCTTCACCCAGACCGAATCACTGCTTCCGATCAGCGAGTTGTGGAAGAAGAAGCTGATCGGCTGGGGTGCTGACCCGGCGATGATCACGGTTCACCGGATGGGGGTCGACGTCAGCGACTTTCCGATGCCGCAGCCACGCCGCGGCGCTGCCGGGCCATTGCGGCTGCTGACGACGGCGCGCTTCGTCCAGAAAAAGGGGCTGATCTACGCGATCAATGCCATGTGCGCGGCGCCGGGCGACTCGCATCTGTCGATCATCGGCTACGGGCCGCTGGAGAAGGAACTGCGCGAGGCTGCTGCGGCCTGTCCTGCGCGCGTGACGTTCCTCGGCAAGATCCCGCACCGCGAGGTGCTTGCGGAACTCAAGCGGTCCGACGTGTTCCTGCTGCCGTCCGTCTCGCCGACAATGGCGACATGGAAGGCATTCCCGTGTCGCTGATGGAGGCCATGGCGCTCGGCGTCATCACCGTCTCCACCTGGCATAGCGGCATCCCGGAACTCATCGACGACGGCGTCGAGGGCTTTCTGGTCGAGGAGCGCAATGCCGGACAGATCGCCGACATCATAACGACAATCGAATCGGGGGAGGTGGATCTGGCGAGCATGCGGGTGGCGGCACGCGCCAAGATCGAGCGCGAATTCGACAATCGGGAGCTCGATACCAGACTCGAGCAGATTGCGTTCGCGCTCGCCGGCATCGTTCCGGCGACGGAGCCGGTGCGCGTGGCGGAAGCGGTGTCCTGATGCTCATCTGCTGGCATCGCCTCGGCGAATGGCGCGTTGTTTCAGTGGATGAGGCCGGTGGCGAGACTTGGGTGCGGCAATGCAAGAAGTGCGCATACTCCCAATCGCGCTTTTCCTTCGGGAGACGGCCGCACCAGCGGTGATGCCGCCGTCCCGAAATTGGGTATCGTAAGTCCGATTTTATCCTGCCCGGCCACAACCGCGCGGGGTCAGCGGCCGAGCAGGCGGTCGAGATAGGCGTCCTTGTGCTTGGGGCCGAAACTGCCCTTTTTCGGCTCGATCTTGAACAGATACCGCTCGTTCCAGGCCGCGCCACCGCCCCACCAGGTCACGCCGACGACCGTATCGGCATTGGTTTTGAGATAGGCGATCGCCGCTGCGCCTGCCGCCTCGCAGCTCGGCGGTATCGCCCCAGCGCGTCCGAACGCCGATTCGGTGATGATCCCCTTCAACCCGCGCGCCCGCAGCTCGGACGCGAAATTGTCATAGCCCGGCGTCCCCGTGCAGCTCGGCTGGGTTCCGCTCGACCCCTTGTCGAAATAGCGGTGCCCGTTGATGATGGTTAGGCCTAGCGGATCCTTCAGCCCGCCCGCGCGGTCGAGGGCGACCAGCGCGCTTTCGGACGGCTTGGCGGCGTCCTCGCGCTTGCGCAGCCGGAAGGTGGCGGACGACCCGGGATATTCCGGCGCGATGACATTGCGGATCCCCGCAGCGCGCAGGCCCGCGATGATCTGGTTGGTATCGCGCGCCCATTGATCCCAGTCGTTGGTCAGCACCGGATCGTCGAAATGCCTCGGCTCGTTCATCGGGTCGATGATGATCCGGTCGGATCGCGGCATGCTCGCCATCAGCGACGTCCAGAACGCGACCTGTTCGGATACCGATGGCCAGCTATAGTCGTGACGATCGAGCACGACATAGGCACCGCGGTCGAGCGCAGCCCGCGTCGCTGCCACCAATTTCCTGCGGATCGCGGGGTCCGCCATCTGCGGTCCCTTGAACGGCAGGCGGACCATCGTGAACCCCTTGTCGAGATAGGCGCGGACCGACGCCGGCGTCGGGCAGAGCGTACCGTCGGCGACAAAGCTGCACCCGGCAATGTTCACACCGAAGACGGGGCCCCTGATACGGACGTTGGTGCTCGCGCTGGATCTGACGGGCGCGTTTGCTTTTTGGGGTGCGGGGGGCGGCTGCATGCGCTGCGGGGAGGGCGCGGCCGAGGCCGGACAGCCCAGTCCGGCGGCGGCGATGGCAAGGCCGACAAGGCCGGCGGCGATCGATGGTCGGGTCATGACATGTACCTGGCGAATAAGGGTGAAAGCGAATCGGTCGCGCTTCGGATCCGCCTCCCTATCATCGAATGTCGGGATGCCTGGCGTCGATCAGGGGCCGGGGTCTGACGCCGCGAGGGCCGCGTTATCGCGGGGAAGTGTCCCTGGATAGAGCTCATGCCTGGCGAAGCGCCGTCCAGATCCGCGCACATCACACCGCCGAACGCGAACGCCGCAGTGCATCGCTTGATGTGGCGACGATTAGGATATGAAACTGGAGGCCCGACCGGGAATCGAACCCGGGTGCGAGGATTTGCAGTCCTCTACGTCACCACTCCGCCATCGGGCCTCGATGCGGAGCGCGCAAATGCGGGCTTTTGTGCGGCGGGTCAACCGGGCGATCGCGTTTGTGGGCTAAAATAGTCGTGGGGTGTGCCACGGCGGTGCGGTGCCGAGTGGGGGACGGCTTGCACGTCGGCGATGGATTGGGCACGATACGGTCCAATCCCTGGCTTCATATGGAGTGTCTTTTGGACGTGATGCAGGTGTCCGGGGGAACGAACCGCGCAGGGCTGGCGCCCGATGTCTTCGCGATGCCCGCGGGGATGGCGATCCGATATGACCAGCCCTGCGACGCGCTCACCGACCTCATCACCGGCTACCATGTCTATCGCGCGACCGGTCCGGCCAGCATCGGCCAGGTCAACCGCTTCCTGCCGGGGACGGCCAATGTCCGGTTCGCGTTCGAGGCGGGGCCGATCAGCGTGGCGATCGGCCGGCGGACCTTCGGCCCCCTGCCGGCGGCGACGCTGTACGGCCCGACGGGGACCGCGCTGAAGGCGACGACCAATGGCGGCATCATGATCGGGTTCGGGGTCAGCGCGCTGGCCTGGAGCCGGTTGTTCACCCGGTCGGCGGCGGAGTATCGCGACCGGATCGTGCCGCTTGCCGACGCGCTCGGGCCGGTGGCGACCCAGCGTCTGACGAGCGCGCTGCGGGCGGCCGAACGCGATGATCAGGTCGCGCCGATCCTCGATGCCATCCTGTGCGACCTGCTCGGGCCGCCGCACCGCGAATCCGCGACGATCCGGCAGCTCACCCGGCTGATCGGGCAGGACGGCGGCGATGACGTCGCCGCGGTCGCGGGCAAGCTCGCGATCAGCCCCGACACGCTGCGGCGGCTGGCGGTGCGTCATTTCGGATTCACCCCCAAGATGCTGCTGCGGCGCGCGCGGTTCCTGCGCTCGTTCCTGCGCGTGTTCCGGACGCCTGGCGGCACCGACTATTCGGCGATCGACCCGAGCTATTTCGACGTGTCGCATTTCCTGCGCGACGCCGGCACGTTTCTCGGGATGACGCCGCGGCGGTTCATGGCGATGAGCACGCCGTTTCTCGCGCGAGCGTCCGCGCGCGCGCCGCGGTGCTCGGCGCGCCGACCCAGGCGCTGCAGGTTCCCGCCGAAACGAGCGAGCGGATCATCAACGCGGTGCCCGCCCGCCGGGCACCTAGGATCGATCCCGCCCGTGATTCCACGCCCACCCCCGTCATCGACCCGGCGGAAATTCCGATGCCCGATCAGGCGCGCCCGTGCTAGGCGCCTGAGCGAGGTGTTGCCGCATTCTGCGTGCGCCCTCGGCGTCCCGCCCGCGGCATTTCGGTGTCACACGGGCGGGCGGGGCGCCCTAGTCCCGGCATCCGGCCCCTGTGCCATTCCGACCTCTGTGCCGTTCCGAGCCGGGCCGTCTCGCGCGATTCGCGACAGGTCGCTTGGCGCGACGCTGGCGGCACGGTAGAGATTGACGCAAGCGAACAAGTGTATTGCGCAACTAAAACAGCTGTGCGACAGGATGGACCATGACGACGATCAGCCTCGATACGAACTCCACTACCCGCACGCGTGCGGCTGTCGGCACGTCCGACGGCGGTCCCGACTTCGCGGTCATGCGTCACGCCATGGTGGCCAGCCAGCTGCGCACCAACGCGGTCAGTGACCAGCGCGTCGTCGCAGCGATGGCGCGGGTGCCGCGCGAGGCGTTCGTGCCTGACGATGTCCGGTCGATCGCCTATCGCGACGCGCCGATCCCGCTCGGCGGCGGTCGTTACGCCAACCTGCCGATGGCGACCGGCCGGTTGCTCACCGAGGCCTATCTGACCGCCACCGACCGGGTCCTGCTGATCGGCGCTGCGACGGGCTACACTGCCGCGGTTCTCGCCGAGATCGTCGGTACGGTGGTCGCGGTCGATAGCGATGCGGCCTTGCTCGGCACCGCGCGCGACGCGCTGGGCGCCACGCCGACGGTCGAACTGGTCGAGGGGCCGATGGCACAGGGCCATGCCGCGGGCGCGCCCTATGACGTGCTCGTCATCGACGGCGCGGTCGAGGCGATCCCCGACACGCTGGTGGCGCAGATCCGGTCGGGCGGCCGCATCGTCGCCGGGATCGCGGATCGCGGCGTGACCCGGCTCGCATCGGGACGAAAGACCGATGGCGGCTTTGCACTCGCGGCGTTCGTCGATGTCGAGTGCGTGACGCTGCCGGGTTTCGAAACACCCAAACCCTTCAAGTTCTGAGGCACATCATGCCGCGCGCCGCTCAAGTCCGCCGTCTGCTCTCGGGTGTTGCGCTGCTATACAGCGCTGCACCGGTCCATGCGGAGACGCTCCGCGAGGCGCTGGTCAAGGCCTATACGACCAACCCGACGATCACGGCGCAGCGCGCGACGCTGCGTGCGACCGACGAGAATGTCCCGATCGCGCGTGCCTCAGGGTTGCCTTCGGCGAATGCGACCGGCGATTACACCGAGTTCGTCGTGACCGCCGCGAACAGCTTCATCGCCTTGCCGCGTCAGGTCGTTGCTCGCGCGAACGTCTCCGTGCCGCTCTATCAGGGCGGGCAGGTGCGCAACTCGGTCGCCGCGGCCAAGACGCGGGTCGAGGCGGGCCGCGCGACGCTGCGCGGTACCGAGGCCGATCTGTTCACCAACGTCGTCGGCGCCTATATGGACGTGATCCGCGACGAGGCGATCGTCGGCCTGAACACGCAGAATGTTCGCGTGCTCGACATCAATCTCCAGGCCAGCCGCGACCGGTTTCAGGTCGGCGACTTGACCCGCACCGATGTCGCCCAGTCCGAGGCACGGCTTGCGCTCGCGCGGGCGCAGCTCCAGTCGGCCGAGCGCAGCTGATCACCAGCCGGGAAAACTATATCCGCTTTGTCGGCACGCCCGCCGGCACGCTCGATACGCCGCCGACCCTCCCGCATCTGCCCGACAGCCCCGCCCTGGCGGTGACGGTAGCGATCGACAATAATCCCGTGCTGATCGCGGCGGCGAAGGAACGCGACGCGACACGGTACGATGTCGGTGTCGCGCGGGCGAGCCGCCTGCCGCAGATCAGTGCGACCGGCGGCGCCAGCTACACCAACTATCTCGGATCGGCATCGACGACCGACGGCAGCATCAACACCTTTCCCAATGCGAACAAGGCGGTACAGGCTGGCCTGTCGCTGACGATGCCGCTGTTCCAGGGCGGTCGTCCCGCCGCGCAGGTCCGCCAGGCCGAGGCGTTTCAAAGCCGCGCGATCGAGAATGTCACCGCCGCCGAGCGCAATGTGATCGCGCAGGCGCGCTCGGCCTATGCCGTCTGGCGTTCGTCGGAACAGGTGATCCAGTCGTCCGAAACCGCGGTCAACGCGAACAAGCTCAGCCTCGAGGGTGTCCGGGCGGAGAACAGCGTCGGCACACGCACGATCCTCGACATCCTCAACGCCGAGCAGGAGCTGCTCAACAGCCAGGTCACGCTCGTGACGGCGCGGCGCGACGCCTATGTCGCGGGCTTCGCGCTGCTCGCGGCGATGGGGCAGGCGGAGGCGCGCGACCTCGGCCTCGACGGCGGCGTGTTGTACGATCCGGTCGCCAATTACGACCGCGTCCACAAGAAGATATGGGACTGGGGCGGTGATGGCGAGCCGGTGCCGGTCGCGACGCGTACCGTCCAGTCGCCCACGCAGGACGCCGCCGTACGCCGTGAACTTGACCCGTTGCTCGACAGCCCGGTTGACAGGAACCCGGCATTGACGACAGGTAAGGATGCGCCGAGCCGCCAATAGGGGCGCGTGGGGCGACGGGGTTTGGAATGGTCCGTATGGGGGATATCAGCGCGGAGCCGTCGATGGAGGAAATCCTCTCGTCGATCAAACGCATCATTGCCGAAGAAGGCGACGGCATGCCGAGCCGCCAGCGGCGCCACCAGCGGGCGATGCCCGCATCGGCGGCCACCGATTATGCGGCCGATTACGACGACGACGCGATCGACGACGATGAAATCCTCGAACTGAGCGACCCGATGCCGATGGTTGACCGCACCCCCCGCCCGCCGAAATCGCCGGTGCTGACCTCGGTCGACGCCGCGCCGGAACCACGCCAGGCGCCGCCGCGCAGCCAGCCCCAGCCTCATGTCGCACCGCATGTCGCGCCCACAGCCTCTCATGCGCCCCCAGCAGCATGCTCCGCAGCCTGCAGAAGAGCCGGCCCAGCCGATCATGTCGCGCGAAACCGCGGCGGCGACGCGTGCGCCGCTCGAGGCGCTGACGCGGATGATGGTCAAGCCCGAGGGAAGCAGCGACGGCACACTCGAGGGTCTGGTCCGCGAGATGCTGCGCCCGATGCTGCGCGAATGGATCGACGCGAACCTGCCCGACATGGTCGAGGACATGGTCGCGCGTGAGATCGCCAAGATCATGAACCAGCAGCCTGACCGGGCCGGCCGCAGCGTTTCGCGCTGCGGCCTGTATCGGGACCCGGCCGACCTGCGACGATCGGACGATGCTCGCCGGGTCCTGGTCCAAACGACTGTAATGTCACGACGAGCGGAACCGTGACGGTTCCGCTATGGTTGTTGGCAAATGTCCGATCACAGCGTGTCCGAGCCTGAAATCCCCGCCCGTCTCGCCGCTCAGGGCGTCCGGGGCGATATCGCGCCGGCCGATGCCAGCAGCGACATCTTCTTCGCGGCGGTGCGGACCACGCGAATGCCGATGGTGGTGACCGACCCGCATCGGCCCGACAATCCGATCATCTTCTGCAACGATGCCTTCTCGTTCATGACCGGCTATTCGCAGGACGAGATCCTGGGCTATAATTGCCGCTTCCTGCAGGGCCCCGAGACCGACCGCACGGTCGTCGGCGAATTACGCGCCGCGATCGCCAAGCGTGAGGAAGTCTCGGTCGAGATGCTCAACTATCGCAAGAACGGCTCGACCTTCTGGAACGCGCTCTACGTCTCGCCCGTGTTCGGCGACGACGGCGAGCTGCGCTATTTCTTCGCGAGCCAGCTGGACATCTCGCGCCGCCGCGAGGCGGAGGAGGCGCTGCACGAGGCGCAGCGGATGGAGGCGGTCGGCAAGCTGACCGGAGGGATTGCGCACGACTTCAACAATCTGCTGCAGGTCATCCAGGGCTATGCCGACATCCTCGACGCGCGGATCGACGCGGGCGATCGATCCGCGCGGCGGGCGGTCGATGCGATCTCGACCTCGGCCTCGCGCGCGGCGACGCTCACGCAACAGCTGCTCGCCTTTGCGCGCAAGCAGGAATTGCGCGACCGGTTGATGAATCTCAACCAGCTGCTGGGCGATTTTCGGCCAATTCTCGACCGCAGCATCGGCAGTGGAATCACGCTGAAGCGCGACCTGGCGACCGATCTGTGGAATTGCCGCGTCGATCCGGTGCAGGCCGAGATGGCGCTGCTCAACATCATCGCCAATGCCCGCGACGCGCTCGACGGCACGGGCGAGATTACGATCACGACGCGCAACGCCGTCCTTCCCGAGGATGGCGGTGTCGCGAGGCTGGAGCCCGGCGAATATGTCGTCCTGAGCATTCGCGACAACGGGCCGGGGATCGATCCCGGGACCGTCGATAAGATCTTCGAACCCTTTTTCACGACGAAGGAGATGGGCAAGGGTGCCGGGCTGGGTCTCGCGATGGTCTACGGATTCGTGCGCCAGTCGGGCGGCCTTGCGACGGTGCGCAACCTCAGCGGGGGCGGTGCCGAATTCTCGCTCTACTTCCCGCGTGCGAGCGGCGCGGTCGAGCGCAAGACGGCGGGGCCGATCGCACCCCATGCGGGCGGCGCCGAGCGCGTGCTGATGGTCGAGGATCAGCGCGAAGTGGGCGAGCTGGGGCGGACGATCCTCGAGGATCTCGGCTATGACGTCGTCCTGGTCAACAGCGCGCGCGCCGCGCTGGACACGCTCCGTCAGGACTCCGAATTCCGCCTGCTGTTCACCGATATCCTGATGCCCGGCGGCATGAACGGCGTCACGCTGGCCCAGTCGGTGCGGCGCGACTATCCGCACACCGCGGTGCTGCTGACGACGGGCTTTGCCGACGAGGCGATCGACGAGGGCAGCCGGTCGTTCGAACTGATCCGCAAACCCTATCGGCGGAATGAGTTGAACGACCGGATCCGGGCGGTGCTCGACAAGCCGGGGGCGCGGACGTGAGGCTGGTCTAGCCCGGACACGCTCGCTAAGGCACGGGGTATGAGCGAGCTTCCCAAAACCTTCGACCCCGCCTCCATCGAATCGCGCTGGTACGCGCATTGGGAGGCCAGCGGCCAGTTCCGCCCCGACCGCCCGAACGCGGAACCCTGGACGATCGTCAACCCGCCGCCCAACGTCACCGGCAGCCTGCATATCGGCCATGCGCTCGACAACACGCTGCAGGACATCCTGACGCGCCACGCCCGCCTCAAGGGCAAGGACGCGCTCTGGGTGGTCGGCACCGATCACGCCGGCATCGCGACGCAAATGGTCGTCGAGCGCCAGATGGGCGCGATGACCCCGCCGCAGAAGCGCACCGACCTGTCGCGCGAGGATTTCATCGCCAAGGTCTGGGCGTGGAAGGAAGAGAGCGGCGGCGAGATCACGCAGCAGCTCCGCCGCTTGGGCTGTTCGATGGACTGGGCGAACGAGCGCTTCACGATGGACGAGGGCTTTTCGAAGGCCGTCCTCAAGGTGTTCGTTGACCTGCACAAGCAGGGGCTGCTCTACCGCGACAAGCGCCTGGTGAACTGGGATCCGGGCCTCGGCACCGCGATCAGCGACCTCGAGGTCGAGACGCGCGAGATCAAGGGCAGCTTCTGGCACCTGCGCTATCCGCTCGCCGACGGATCGGGGTTCATCGAGGTCGCGACGACGCGGCCCGAGACGATGCTCGCCGACATGGCGGTCGCGGTGAACGCGTCGGACGCGCGCTACACCGCGCTGATCGGCAAGCAGGTGAAGCTGCCGATCACCGGCCGACTGATCCCGATCATCGCCGACGACCATGCAGATCCCGAGCTCGGATCGGGCGCGGTGAAGATCACGCCGGGGCATGACTTCAACGATTTCGAGGTCGGCAAGCGCGCCGGCATGGCCGCGGGCGCGATGCTCAACATGCTCGATGCCAAGGCGCGCGTCGTGCAAGTGACCGACGGGCTGATCCCCGCCGACCTGCTCGGGCTGACGACCGCGGAGGCGCGGAAAGCCGTCGTCGCGCAGCTGAAGGCCGAGGGCTTCCTGATCGCGCATCTCGACAAGGACGGCGTCGAGCACGACGCCGAGCCGCGCACGATCCAGACGCCGTACGGCGATCGCTCGGGCGTGGTGATCGAGCCGTGGCTGACCGACCAATGGTATGTCGACGCCAAAACGCTCGCCCAGCCCGCGATCGAGGCGGTGCGCGTCGGCGCGATCGATATCGTGCCGAAGACCTGGGAGAAGACGTTCTTCAACTGGATGGAGAACATCCAGCCCTGGTGCGTGTCGCGGCAGCTGTGGTGGGGGCATCAGATCCCGGCATGGTTCGGGCCCGACGGTACGCCGTACGTGGCTGAAACCGAGGCCGAAGCGCAGGCGCTCGCCGGCGCGGGCGTGACGCTGGTGCGCGATCCGGACGTGCTCGACACATGGTTCTCCTCCGCGCTCTGGCCTTTCGCAACGCTAGGCTGGGACGGCACTTCTTACCCCTCCCCTTCAGGGGAGGGGCAAGGGGTGGGGCCGTCCCATCTCATCGAGACCGACGCGCGCGGGGGCG
>NZ_JRVI01000004.1:0-43767 GCF_000783375.1 Sphingomonas sp. Ant20 | reverse complement strand
CTGGCGGCGCGCGACCGCGTCGAGGATCGGCAGCGCGCCGTCATCGCCGCTGTCGAGCATGACGAGGCTCGTCAGCGGCTTGCCGAGCAGCGCGAGCGGGTCGACGCCCATGCGGGGCCCTGCGTCGGGCGATACGAATGTCAGGCGAAGTGCAGCGTCGGTCTCCCAGCGCCAGTCGGCACCACTCGACAGGAAATCGACGCCTGCACCGGGGTTTGGTGCCGCTGGACGCCACGGCTGGAGTTCGCGCCAGCCGCTCACCGCAAGGCCGACCGTATCGCCCTCGGGCTGCGCACGGACCCACAGATCGAGATCGACGTCGTCATCGGCGATCACCACGCTGCGCGAAACCGCGATTCCCAGCCGGCGCGCCAGGCGTGCGATCATTGCGAGCTGCGGCACCGCGATCGGCGCGCCGATCACCCCCCCGGCGCGGCTGTTGAGCGCAAGCAGGATCGGATCCGCCGACAGCAACACGCCGTCCCCTGCCACTTCCGCCAGTGCGACCGCAGTGTCGCCTGTCATATATCCCGTCATCGTCGGTCTGCCCCGGCCAGCGCCCGCAACGCCGCGCGAAACTCGCGGTGCATCGCCAGCGGTGCGATCGCCGCGCGCGCATCGTCGACCGCGACGCTCGCGATGCTGTCGAGCGCGTCGGCGAAACTTTCGATATCACGGCGCGGATCGGCATCGGCCAGCGCCAGTCCGATCCGCGCGATCGTCTCCCGGTCGAGATCCGCCGCCCGCAGTGCCAGCCACAGTTGCTCTCCGTCGGGATCGAGTACGATCACCCGGACCTGTTCGGCATCAATCCCGATCGCATGCGCCAGCACCGCGACGAACAGGGTCAGACGCCGGTCGCCGAGCGCCTCGACCAGCAGCGCCGGCAATTCGTCGCGACGGGCATCGATCGCTGCGGCGAGGCGGATCGCGACGGCTTCGGGGCGCTCCGCGTCATCATGCGCGGCAAGGCTGCGCAGCGCCGCTTCGGTGATCGCCTGATCGCTCTGCCCGCGGCCCTGCATCGCGACCATCTCGCCAGCGTCCTTCAAGGCATCGTCAAGCCCGTCGCGCACCGCCGCGGCTACCCACCAGACGAGGCGGCGA
Organism: Sphingomonas sp. Ant20; assembly: GCF_000783375.1. NCBI lineage: Bacteria > Pseudomonadati > Pseudomonadota > Alphaproteobacteria > Sphingomonadales > Sphingomonadaceae > Sphingomonas > Sphingomonas sp. Ant20. The sequence goes on along the minus strand of NZ_JRVI01000004.1, from coordinate 42,660 downwards.
TGCAGGTCGGCGGGCACGTCGCTTCCCGCGATCATTCCCGATTCATTGGCCGCGCGACGCCGGCTTTCCGCCGCGAGCAGCGCGCCGGCCGCGGTGGCGACGGTCGTATCCGACACCCCCGTCAGGCGGATCAACAGGCTCGGCTCCTCGGGACCGGCGATCGCGGCGGGAAGGGCATCGGCGATCAGGTCATGCCGGACGCGTGCGATCAGGTCCTTCATCAGATCGCGGTCGCGCAACACCCCCGACCGCGTCAGCCGCAGCAAGGCGCCGCCCTGCGTCAGGATCGCCTCCGCCCGCGTCGTCTCCCCCAGCCCGGCAAGAACGCGGGCGGCATGACGGCGGATATCCGCCTCGATCGCCCCGATGATGCCGCGCAGGACATGTGCCAGCATCAACCGCGTACGTTCCTCCAGCCGCGCATCGGCGGTCAGGAAAAAGTCGGTGATCGTGGTTTCCAGCCGGTCGTCGGCCCGCTGACGCGCACGCGCGGCGCGCGCGATCGCACTCGCGCGTGACAGCGCGGGATCAGGCAAGGGTTCAGAGCCAACCGACATGCGCCGTGCCTACCCCCTTATTATTAAGGCGGTACTAAGGCTGAAGACGAAGATGCTCGATTGCCGCAGCCAGCGTGACCGTCGCGTACAGCCCGGCGATCGCAAGGCCCAACAGCGGAAATCCGAGGATCGCGACGATCGTGACAATCAGCAGATAGGCCGGCGCACTGCCCCACCACATGCGACGCGCCCGCTCGACGATCGCGCGTTCGCCCAGCGCTGCGATCGCGAGCAGTGCGGCCGCCATGACCAGCGCGCTGTTGTCGGCCGAATAGCCCGCCCACAGAAAGGCAAACAGCAGAACGGCGAGCGCGCTGACGACGCCGATTCCGCGCGTCTGCATCGTCGCGACCGACTCATCGTCGCGCAGGCCACTCAGCACCGAGCCGATCGCCAGACCGACACAGGCCGTGCTGGCAAGCACCAGTCCGGTCGCCAGCCAGCCGAACAGCATGGCGCCAAGCCCGGCTGCGGCGATACCCAGCGACGTCGCGCCGACGGTCGTGCCAGCAACGCTCTTATCGACCAGGAACGGCAGGCCGAGCCTGGCGATCGGCGCGAGCACGAAACGGTCGAACCAGCCGCTGCGCCCCGACACGATCGTCGCCAGCACGGCACGGCCGCGTTCTTCCAGCGTCCGCGCCTCGCGCTCGATGCCGTGCCCGCTGCGAATTGCATCGGTCGGCAGCAGGATCTGCACCGCGCGCGCCTGCACCGCGATCCGCAGCAGCGTCGATTGAAGGTCGTAATCATTGGGCAGGCCCGCGACTTCGGCGATCCGTGCGGGCTCCAGCCGGGCGACACCGGCCCATGCCATCTGGCCACCGACGCGCTCGAACCCGGGTCCCGCATCGTCCTCAGGCACGACGAGCAGCGCATCGCCGCCCTCGTTCGCCATCGCCGCGACGATGCTCTCGGTCGTCACCAGCCCATCGCCGAGCATCAAGACGCGCGCCAGCGGATGGAGCTTTTCCATCGCCTCGGCCGCAGTCCGGACGGTATCGACCGCGACACCACGGCGGTTGATGCGATTGATCGCGCCCAGCAACTCAGGCGTCAGCCGCGCGACGACCACGATGACCTGACGCACGCCGGCTGCAATCAGCAACCGCGCCTGATACTCGATCAGCGTGACGCCGCTGAACGGCAAAGTGGCAGCCAGGCGATCGGGGCGATCGTCGGCATCGTGAATAGCAAAGAGAAGCCCGGCAAGCATCTGCGGCTGTTAGGCGTCGAAACGACGGATGCAAAGCCCGTGCGTCAGAAGCACGCGCAGATCACCGCCCTGCATCCGGGTCAAAGCTGCTTTACCGCGTCGCGCAGCCGACGCAGCATGTCGTCGTCGCCGGGCGGGGTGTCGGCCGCCGCGCGCGCCAGCGTCATCAGCGGCATCGCGCCAAAGCTCGCCGCCAGCCCCTTCAGCCGCCATGCCGCGGCGCGCCATGCCTCGGCGTCGGATGCGTCCACCATAGCGTCCAGCGCGTCGGCGGCGCTGTGGGTGAAGGCGAGGTGCAGGTCGGCGATCAGCAGCGGATCGTCCCCGACCGCGGCTGCCAGGGCGGCGTCGATTGCTCCGGGATCATAGGCCATGAGATGGGGCGTACACGCGACCGACTTAACGGGAGGTTGCGCTATTCGCTTTGTCAAAGCCGATTTCATGGTAAAACCCGGACATGAACGGGGGTTCTTCCATCATCGGCCTGCGCGCGGACCCTGCCCGGGATCCGGACCTTGGCGACGTCCCACCACCGCCTTTGAAGGAACGCGCACCCGTGTTTATCGACGACTATATCCTGCCGGCGGACGACGACGGCGCCGATCGCGGGCGGATCTTCGCGGGTGCGGCGATCGCCGCGGTCCTGCTCTGGCTCGCCGTCATGCTCTGGCTCGTCCGCGGCGAGATCGGTGCGATCGGACCGGTCGCGCTGGTCCAGCTCCTCGCAGCGCTGTGCGTCGTGCCGGCGCTGATCGGCATCATCTGGTTGCTCGCGATGCGGACGAGCCGGGCCGAGGCGGCGCGGTTCGGGGTCACGGCGCGCGCGATGCAGGCGGAGTCCGCCCGGCTCGAACAGGCGGTCGCCGCGACCGCGCAGACGATCGACCGCAATCGCCGTCATCTGGCGGACCAGGTCGACACGCTGATGACGATGGGCGAGACCGCGCATCAGTTTCTCGGCGCGATCGGCGAAGGCTTCGCGACCGAGATCGACGCGCGACGCGCACACGCGCAGCCTCGTTGCCGCGGCCGACGCGACGCAGACGTCGCTCGGTGTCCTGCTTGCCTCGCTGCCGCGCGCGCATGCCGAGACCGAAGCGATGGCGGACCAGCTCGAACGCGCCGGCCTTTCCGCCAGCGAGCATGCCGGTGCCCTCGATGCGCAGATCGGCGCGCTGGCGGCCCGTGGGCGGGAGGCCGATGCGGTGGCGAGCGGCGCGGCGCAGCGGCTGGCCGCACATATTATCCGGATGGAGGCGACCAGTGAAACCGCAGGCGCCCGGCTCGAGGCGGTTACCGAGACGATGTCCGCGGAGGTTGACGCACTGCTCGGGCGTACAGCGGATGCGGTCGACGACGCACGCAAGGGCATTGCCGCGCAGGGTGACGCGGTGCTGGCGATGGTCCGCGCCAATCAGGTGGCGCGCGACGGCGCGACGCGCGCGAGCGCCGAGGCGATTGCCGACCGGATCGCCGGCGTCGATTCGGCGATCGCCCAGGTGGCGCGCCGCCTAGAGGAGCAGCGTACAGCCGGGGAGGATATCCTCGGCTCGCTCGGTTCAGGCCTCGACCAGGTCGAGACGCGGATCGACACGCTCCACCATCATGGTGTCGAACGAACCCAGCTGCTCGCTGCGTCGATCAGCGCACTGGGCGGCTCGGCGGACGCGATGACCGAGGCGCTCCGCTCGGGCGAGGCGATGGCGGGGCGGACGATCGGCACGACCGAATCGCTGCTGATCGCCCTCGACGCCGCGGCGCGCGAGATCGACGAAACCCTGCCTGACGCGCTGTCCCGGCTCGACCGGCGCGTCGCCGACAGCAAGGCGATCGTGGTCGCGGCAAAGCCCGAATTGCTCGCGCTCGTCACCGCGGCCGAAAGTACGCACGACGCGATTGAGGCGATTGCCGGTGTCATCGCCGAACAGCGTAGCGTGCTCGATCGCCTGTCGAACACGCTGCTCGACACGCTGGCCTCGGGTCGCGCCAAGGCGGACGCACTGGGCCAGATGGTCGACGAGACGATCGATCGCACCAACAGCTTCTCCGAAGAGGCCGCACCCCGTCTCGTCGAGGCGTTGCTGCGCGTCCGCGAGACCGCGACCGCGGCGGCGGATACAGCGCGCCACACGCTCGCTCAGGTCATTCCCGCGCCGCGCAGGCGCTCGAGCTCGCCAGCAGTGCTGCGCTGCGCCGCGCGACCGGCGACACCGTCGATCGGCAGATCCAGGCGATCGGCGACGCGACCGACGCCGCGGTCGACGCGACGACGCGCGCGACCGAGCGGTTGGCGGCACAGGTCGAGGCGATCGCACAGCAGACCGCGGTCGTCGAAACCCGGCTCGAAGAGGCACGCAACGACCGCGAAACCGCCGATCGCGACACATTCGCGCGGCGGGTCTCGCTGCTCATCGAATCGCTGAACTCCGCCTCGATCGACATCGCCAAGGCGTTCGCGCCCGAAGTCGCCGACAGCGCCTGGGCGGCCTATCTCAAGGGTGATCGCGGCGTCTTCACCCGCCGTGCGGTGCGCATCCTCGACGCGAACGATGCCCGATCGATCGCGAACCTGTATGACGACGATGCGGGCTTCCGCGAGATGGTGAACCGCTACATCCACGACTTCGAATCGATGTTGCGTGCGATCCTGGCACAGCGCGACGGCTCACCGCTCGGTGTCACCCTGCTCTCGTCGGATATGGGCAAGCTCTACGTGGCGCTAGCACAGGCGATCGAACGCCTCCGCTAAAAGGGGCGCCCGCCCCGGTCGCGCTAGCGGCGGACCATGTCGCGTGTGTCGAACAGGTCGAACATCTGCGGCGTGATCCAGCCGTAAGCGTAATTCAGCTGGAACAGCACGAACAGCGTCGTCGCAACGATCGTCACGCGCCAGGCGACGCGCCCGGCGTGGAAATCATGCGGCGCGCTCTCGGACTGGCCGGGGACGGTCTCGCCCCCGACCTCGCGCGTCGTCCGCACACCGAATGGCAGGACCAGGAACACCGAGAACGCCCAGAACAGGACGTAGATCGCGAGTGCCGAGGTCCAGCGCATCGGCTCAGCCTTCGATCAGCAGAACGTCGACGATCGGCTTCTTGCCGGTCCAGCGCGTCGAGACCTTGCGGACCGCAAGTCGGACCTGCTCGCGCATCTTGTCGATATCGCGCTTGCCGCCCCGCACGGTGTCGGCAACCGCCTGGACCGCATCCGCGACGAATGCGGCACGATCTTCCTCCACCGGCACGCCCTGGACGCGGACCTGCGGCTGACCGAGCATCCGCCCGTCCTTGCCGATCGCCACCGCGACCGAAATCTGGCCATTGATCGCCAGCTTGCGACGCTCGTTCAGCGTGGTGCCGTCCGCCGGCAGGATCACGTCACCATCGAGGACCAGGCGGCCGACCGTCGCATTGCCGATCTTGACCGGCCCCTTGGGCGCCAGCCGGACGATGTCGCCGTTGCTCTGCACCAGCGCACGGGGAATCCCCTGCTCCAGCCCGAAGCGCGCATGCTCCATCATGTGGCGCATCTCGCCATGCGTCGGGATCAGCGTGTCGGGACGCAGCCACTCGTACATCTGCGCGAGCTCCGGCTGGCCGGGATGGCCCGAGACGTGGACGTGCGCCTGGCGCTCGGTCACCATGCGGATTCCCTTGGCGGCCAGCGTGTTCTGGATGCGGCCGATCTGAACCTCGTTGCCGGGGATCTGCTTCGACGAGAAGATCACCGTGTCATCGGCCTCGAGCGTGATCGTGTGGCTGCCATTGGCAACCCGCGCGAGCGCGGCGCGCTCCTCACCCTGCCCGCCGGTGGCGATGATCAGAACCTTGTTCTTGGGCAGACGCATCGCGGTGTCAGGATCGATCGTCTCGGGGAAGTCCTTCAGATACCCCGTCGCACGCGCGACCTTGATGATCCGGTCGAGCGAGCGTCCGGTGACGCAAAGCTTGCGCCCGGTTTCCTTCGCCACTTCGCCGAACGTGTGAAGCCGTGCGGCGTTCGACGCGAAGCTGGTGATCATCACCCGGCCCTTGGCCTTGCTGACTTCCTCAAACAGGCCCTTGCGGACCGTGCTCTCGCTGCCCGACGCGGTGGTGTTGAAGATGTTGGTCGAATCGCAGACCAAGACGTCGACGCCCTTGTCGCCGATCGCCATGAAGCCTTCGGGCTTGGTCGGATTGCCGATCACCGGGTTCTTGTCGAGCTTCCAGTCGCCGGTGTGGAACACGCGACCATAGGGCGTGTCGATCAGCAGCGCGTTCGCCTCGGGGATCGAATGCGACATTTCAACGAAGGTGAAGCCGAACGGCCCGAGCTGGAAGTTGCCGCCCATCGGGATCATCTTGAGCTTCACGCGGTTGGCGATCCCCTCTTCCTCGAGCTTGCCGCGGACCAGGCCCATCGTGAACGGCGTCGCATAGATCGGCACGCCCAGATCTTCGGCGAGATAGGGCAGCGATCCGATATGGTCTTCATGCCCGTGCGTGATCACGATGCCGAGCAGATCGTCGATCCGCTCCTCGATGAAGGACAGGTCGGGCAGGATGACGTCGACGCGGGATATTGCGGATCGGCAAAGGTGATGCCGAGATCGACCATCACCCATTTGCCCTGGCAGCCATACAGGTTGACGTTCATGCCGATTTCGCCGGAGCCGCCAAGGCCACAGAAAAGGAGTTCGTTCTTCGGAGTCATTGATTACTTTCAGGATTACAGGGGAATGTGGCCCGCAGGCCGGTTGGCGCGAGCCCAATGGCCCTAGATATGGTGACGGTCCCACATCATCGCCAGCCCCTGGATCGTCAGGTCGGCCTCGATGACGTCGAACACGTCGGTCTGTTTTTCGAAGAGGGTGGCAAGTCCGCCGGTCGCGATGACCTTGACCGGACGCCCGACCTCGGCCTTCATCCGCGCGACCAGCCCCTCGATGATCGCGACATAGCCCCAGTAGATGCCGATGTGCATCTGCGAGACCGTGTTCAGCCCGATCACGCTGGTATCGGCGGGCGCCTCGATCGCGATCCGCGGCAATTTGGCGGCAGCGGTGACCAGCGCGTCGAGCGACAGGTTGATCCCCGGCGCGATGATGCCGCCCTTATACGCGCCGCGATAGTCGACGAGGTCGAACGTCGTCGCGGTGCCGAAATCGATGACGATCAGGTCGCCGTCGTGCAGCGCATGCGCGGCGATCGTATTTACCGCACGATCAGCGCCCAGCGAGGCGGGCTCGTCGACATCGATCGCGATCCCCCATTCGACCGGCGCGCGGCCGGCGATCAGCGCCTCGGTCGCGAAATATTTCGACGCGAGCACCTGCAGATTGTGCAGCGCGCGCGGCACGACCGTCGCGATAATGACGCCCTCGACCGCCCCCCGATCATGCCCGCCAAGCTGCATCAGCTGGCTCAGCCACACCGCATACTCGTCCGCGGTGCGGCGTGGATCGGTCGCGATCCGCCACCGCGCGACGATGACGCCCTTCTCGACGAGCGCGAACACGACATTGGTATTGCCGGCATCGATGGCGAGCAGCATGCGGGGACCTTCAACCTTTCCGTGCGGATAGTGCATAGTCGAGACCCGCGGCGATGGCGATGACGCGCCGCATCACAGCAGGAATATGTCGGCGGCGTGGATGACACGACGCTCGCCCGACGCTGTGCGCAGGATCAACGCGCCATCGAGATCGAGCCCCTCGAACAGCCCGTCGACCGCCTCCCCGTCCGCGAGCCGCGCGGTCAGCGCGGTGCCCGCCGGATGCGCGCAATCGACCCAGCGCGCGCGGACCGGCGCCAGCCCCTCGGTCCGCCAACGCGCAACCCAGCGCGCAAAGCCGTCTGCAAGGATGTCGAGGAACGACGACGGCTCAACGACGACGCCGTGCACCGCGAGATCGGTCGTCTTACGATCGGCCAGCTCGGGATGGTGTGCAATGTTGACGCCAAAACCAACGACGACCGAGTCGTCCGCGCGCTCGAGCAGGATACCGGAAAGCTTGGCATCGGCGAGCAGCAGGTCGTTCGGCCATTTGAGTAGCAGTGTCGCGCTCGAGTCCGTCGTCGCCTGCCGGATACCGTCGATGAGAAGGGTCGACACGGTCTCATACAACGCGACTGCCGCGACGAGCGCGAGGCTGGCGGCGGGCGGATCGCCCAGGCGCAACCGCACCAGCGTGCTCGCATAGAGATTGCCGTCGGGGGACGACCATTCCCGCCCCTGCCGGCCGCGTCCTGCAGTCTGCCGAACCGCCCTCAGCCAGAGGCCGTCATCGGCGCCGGTGCGAGCCAGCGCCAGCAGGTCGGCATTGGTCGATCCTGTTTCCGCAACGGTACGGATAATGCTCAGAACAACGCCCGCGCTGCCGCCATCGTCCATGCGCCGAGCACGGGGATGAGCAGATAGCCGGCCGGCGAGACGAATACCGCCGCCAGCGCGATCAACCCGCCCTCGACCTTGTTCTCCATCGGCGCAAAGGCGGGTGCCGGATCGTCGAAGTACATCGTCTTGACGACGCGCAGGTAATAATAGGCGCCGATCACCGATGCCGCGATGCCGACCACGGCGAGCGGGAAGAGGCCTGCATCGACTGCCGCACTGAACACCGCGAACTTCGCATAGAAGCCGAACAGCGGCGGAATACCGGCAAGGCTGAACATGAAGATCGCGAGTGCGGCGGCAAGCCCCGGCCGCGTCCGCGACATGCCCGCCAGGCTCGCGATCGTCTCGACCGGCTGCCCGTCATCGCCGCGCATCTGCAGCACGACCAGGAACGAGCCCAAGGTCATCGCGACATAGATCGTCAGATACATCAGCACGCCCGACACACCTTCCGGCGTCCCTGCAGCGAGACCGATCAGTGCGAAGCCGACATTGTTGATCGACGAATAGGCCAGCAGGCGCTTGACGTTGGTCTGACCGATTGCCGCGACCGCGCCGAGGATGATCGAGGCAAGCGCCGCGAAGATCACGATCTGACGCCACTGGTCCGTCGCCGGCCCCATTGCCTCGATCGCGACGCGTACCGCCATCGCCATTGCCGCGACCTTGGGAGCCGAGGCGAAGAAGGCGGTGACGGGCGTCGGTGCGCCTTCATAACGTCGGGCGTCCACATGTGGAACGGCACTGCGCTGATCTTGAATGCGAGGCCTGCGAAGACGAACACCAGACCGAACAGCAAGCCAAGCGACTTGGTCCCGGCATAGGCGTCGGCGATGCCCGAGAACAGCGTCGTACCGCTGAACCCGTAAACCAGCGAAATACCGTACAACAGGATGCCGCTGGCGAGCGCGCCAAGCACGAAATACTTCAGACCCGCCTCGGCCGACCGCCCGTCGCGCCGCATGAAGCTGGCGAGGACATACGCCGCAAGGCTCTGCAGCTCGAGACCGACATAGAGCGTCAGCATGTCGCTGGCCGAGACCATGATGCCCATGCCACAGGCCGACAGCAGGATCAGCACCGGATATTCGGGACGAAGATCCTCGCCCTGCGACCGTGCGAAGAAGCTCGGCGCCATCATGATCGCGACGGCAGAGGCGATGTAGATCAGCACCTTGGCAAAGGCACCGAACGCATCGGCACGGTAGAGGCCGTCGAACGCATAGCCGCCCGACGATGCCGGGCCGACCAGCGCGATCCCGGCGCCGACCAGGACGAACACGGATGCGATCGACACGGCGCGCGTCGACGTGTCCCCGCCCCAGGCCGAAACGAGCATCAGCGCGATCGCGCCCAGTGCCAGCACCAGCTCGGGCAGCGTCATTGCGATGTTAGCGGCGTATTCCATCAGTGTGCCTCCCCGTGCGCGGCTTCATGCACGGTGGCAGCCTTCCCCGCAGTTGGGTTCGAATCGCTGGCCGGCTTGGCGCGGTCGACGCGCGCGAGCAGGACGCTCACATCCTTGCGCATCGGCGCGAGGAAGCTCTCGGGATAGACGCCCATCCACAGCACGACGGCTGCGATCGGTGCGAGCAACCAGAATTCGCGCGCCGACAGGTCGACCATGCCGCGAACCTCGTCCGACTTGATCTCGCCAAAGACCACGCGACGGTAGAGATACAGCATGTACGCCGCACCGAGGATGATGCTCGTCGTGCAGAGCAGCGCCGTCCAGGTCGAGACCTGATAGGTGCCCATCAGCGACAGGAACTCGGCGACGAAGCCGCTGGTGCCCGGCAAACCGATCGACGCCATGGTGAAGAACAGGAAGAAGATCGCATAGCGCGGCATGTTGATCGCCAGGCCGCCATAGCGCGAGATCTCGCGGGTATGGAGCTGATCGTAGATCACGCCGACGCACAGGAACAACGCACCCGACACCAGCCCGTGGCTCAGCATCATGATCATCGCGCCTTCGATGCCCTGCCGGTTGAACGCGAACAGACCGATCGTGACGATCGCCATATGCGCGACCGACGAATAGGCGATCAGCTTCTTCATGTCCGACTGCACGAGCGCGACCAGCGACGTGTAGATCACCGCGACCGCCGACAGGCCGAAGATCAGCCAGGTGAGCTGGCCCGAGGCTTCGGGAAACATCGGCAGCAGGAAGCGCAGGAAGCCGTATCCGCCGAGCTTGAGCAGCACGCCCGCCAGGATTACCGACCCTGCGGTCGGCGCCTGCACGTGCGCGTCGGGCAACCAGGTATGGACCGGCCACATCGGCATCTTGACCGCAAACGACGCGAAGAACGCCAGCCACAGCCACGTCTGCACGTGCGCCGGGATGTCGTAGTTCAGCAGCGCCGGAATGCTCGTCGTGCCCGCGGTCTTCGCCATGTACAGCATCGCGATGAACATCAGGACCGAGCCGAGCAGCGTGTACAGGAAGAACTTGTACGACGCGTAGATCCTGTTCGCCCCGCCCCAGATGCCGATGATCAGGTACATCGGGATCAGGCCGGCTTCGAAGAAGACGTAGAACAGGAACAGGTCCTGTGCCGCGAACGTGCCGATCATCAGCACTTCGGTGAACAGGAACGCCGCCATATATTCCGGCACGCGGGTCGTGATCGAGCGCCAGCTGGCGCCGATGCAGATCGGCATCAGGAACACGCTGAGCATGATCAGCATCAGCGCGAAGCCGTCGATGCCGAGCGACCAGCCAAACGGCCCGAAGATGCCGGGGGCGTGCTCGACGAATTGCCACTGCGCGCCGCCAATGTCGAAGTTCATCCACAGCATGATGCCGAGCACGAAGTCGATCAGCGTCGCCGCCAGCGCGAGCATCCGGGCCGTGTTCGCCGAGACGAACAGGCATGCGATGGCCGCGATCATCGGGACCGCGATCAGGACGGAAAGGATAGGAAAGCCGGTCATCAATAGAGTCCGATCGCCCAGGTTACGGCGGCTGTCAGGCCGATCAGCATGACGAAGGCATAGGTGTAGAGATATCCCGTCTGGAAGCGGCCGGCGACCCGCGCGCCGACCTGGACCAGCCAGGCCGACCCGTCGGGGCCGAACCGGTTGATCGTCTTCTCGTCACCGCGGTGCCACAGGAAGCGGCCGATCGCAAAGGCGGGGCGGACGAAGATCAGGTCGTACAGCTCGTCGAAATACCACTTATGCAGCAGGAAGTCGTAGAGCACGCCGAACTGTTCGATCACCTTGCCCGGGAAGGACGGGTTCTTGATATAGGCGTACCAGGCGGTCAGCAGGCCGAGCAGCATCGCGATCGTCGCCGACAGCTTGATGATGAGCGGCACGCCGTGCATCTCGTGCATCAGATGTTCGCGGAACGCGAGTGCGCCCTTCCAGAACTCTTCGCCCGCACTCGGCTCGATGAAGTAACCGTGGAAGACGAAGCCTGCGAGCACGGCACCGATCGACAGGACGATCAGCGGGATCAGCATCGGCAGCGGGCTCTCATGCGGGTGATACCCGCCATCGCCTTCCGCCGGCGCATGCACGGCATCGTGATGATCATGCGGCGCATGGCCTGCGTCCTCGGCCTTAGCCGGGTTCGCGTGGTGATCGTCGACATGATGCGCGTCGTGCGCATGATCGTCGTGACCATGGGCGTCGTGGAGCGCATGCTGGATGTGCTCCGATGCGGCCCAGCGCGGCTTGCCCCAGAAGGTGAGGAACATCACGCGCCACGAATAGAAGCTGGTGAGCAATGCGACGAGCACGCCGACGAACCACACGCCCGGCTGACCGGCCGCCCAGCTCGCCTCGATGATCGCATCCTTCGAGTGGAAGCCTGCGAACCCGAATGCGGTGTTGCCGAAGATGCCGGGGATGCCGACGCCGGTGATCGCGAGCGTACCCGCCATCATGCCCCAGAACGTCACCGGGATCTTCTTACGCAGACCGCCATAATAGCGCATGTCCTGCTCGTGGTGCATCGCATGGATCACCGAGCCGGCACCCAGGAACAGCAAAGCCTTGAAGAAGGCATGCGTGAACAGGTGGAACATCGCCGCGCCGTACGCGCCGACGCCAGCTGCGAAGAACATGTAGCCGAGCTGCGAACAGGTCGAATAGGCGATGACGCGCTTGATGTCGGTCTGGACGAGGCCACACGTTGCAGCGAACAGGCAGGTCGCGGCCCCGACCGAGGTGACGACGGTCAGCGCGACCGGGCTCATCTCGAACATCGGCGACAGGCGGCAGACCATGAACACGCCCGCGGTGACCATCGTCGCCGCGTGGATCAGCGCCGACACCGGGGTGGGGCCTTCCATCGCGTCCGGCAGCCAGGTGTGCAGGCCAAGCTGTGCCGACTTGCCCATCGCGCCGACGAACAGCAGCAGGCAGAGCACCGTCATCGTATCGAAGCGGTAGCCGAGGAAGCCGATCGTCGAGCCGGCCATGCCGGGCGCCGCGGCCAGGATCTCGGGGATCGAGACCGTGCCGAACACCAGGAACGTGCCGAAGATGCCGAGCATGAAGCCAAGATCGCCGACGCGGTTGACGACGAACGCCTTGATCGCGGCCGCGCTGGCCGACGGCTTGCGGAACCAGAACCCGATCAGGAGGTAAGACGCGAGGCCCACGCCTTCCCAGCCGAAGAACATCTGGACGAGGTTGTTCGCGGTCACGAGCATCAGCATCGCGAAGGTGAACAGCGACAGATACGCAAAGAAGCGCGGCTGGTCGGGATCCTCGTCCATATAGCCCCAGCTATACAGATGGACGAGCGCCGAGACCGAGGTAACGACGACGAGCATCACCGCGGTCAGCGCATCGACGCGCAGCGACCACGCGACGTTCATGTCGCCCGACTGGATGAAGTTGAGCAACGGCTCGACGGTCGCGCTGCTGGTGCCCGCCATGAAACCGAGGAAGATCGGCCAGGACAACAGGCACGACGCGAACAATGCGGCCGTGGTGACGATTTTCGCCGGCACGTTGCCGATCGCGCGATTGCCGAACCCGGCAACGATCGCGGCCAGTAACGGCAGGAAGACGATAAGCTGGATCAACCGTATTACCCCTTCATCCGGTTGACGTCGTCGACCGCAATGGTGCCGCGACCGCGGAAATAGATGACCAGGATGGCCAGGCCGATCGCGGCCTCACCCGCCGCGACCGTCAGCACGAACATCGCGAACACCTGTCCGACGAGATCGTTGAGGAAGGCCGAGAAGGCGACGAGATTGATGTTCACCGCGAGCAGGATCAGCTCGATCGCCATCAGGATGACGATGAGGTTCTTGCGGTTCAGGAAGATGCCGAGCACCCCCATGGTGAACAGGATCGCCGCGACGACGAGGTAGTGGACGAGACCGATCGTCACAGTTCGACTCCCTGCCCGACGACCGGGCGCGTGTTGCGCGTTGCGTCCTGCGGACGGCGCGCGTTCTGACGACTGATGTTCTGCGCCTTCACGCCGCCACGCTGGCGATGCGTCAGCACGATCGCACCGATCATCGCGACGAGCAGGACGAGCCCGGCCGCCTCGAACACGAATAAATAGCGCGTGTAGAGCAGATTGCCGATCGCCTGGATGTTGGGCACCCGGGCATCGATCGGCGCCGCGCGCCGCGCGAGCTGGATTGGCCCCGTGCTCCATGCGCCGATCGCGATCATCACCTCGGCGGCGAGTGCAACCGCGAGCGCCAGCCCGATACCGAAGTACCGCGCCACGCCGGCACGCATCTCGGCAAAGTCGATGTCGAGCATCATGACGACGAACAGGAACAGCACCGCGACCGCACCGACATAGACGATGACGAGCAGCATCGCGATGAACTCGGCCCCGACGAGGATCATCAGACCCGCCGCGTTGAAGAAGGCGAGGATCAGCCACATCACCGAATGGACCGGATTGCGCGACGCGATCGTCATGGCGCCCGACAGGACGACGACGGAGGCGAAGAGATAAAAGGCTAAGGCCTGGATCATGAGGTCCTCGTCACCCCAGCGAACGCCGGGGTCTCACGCCGCGCAGGCGCGCTCGGAAACGGGGAGATCCCAGCCTGCGCTGGGATGACGGAGTTAATCTGTGTCATCGCGGCGCTCGCTTAACGGTACGGCGCATCGGCGGCAAGGTTCGCCGCGATCGCGCTTTCCCAGCGATCGCCGTTATCGAGCAGCTTCGACTTGTCGTAGATCAGCTCTTCGCGCGTCTCGGTCGAGAATTCGTAGTTCGGACCCTCGACGATCGCATCGACCGGGCATGCCTCGGCGCACAGGCCGCAATAGATGCACTTGGTCATGTCGATGTCGTAGCGCGTCGTGCGGCGCGAGCCGTCGTCGCGCGGTTCGGCCTCGATCGTGATCGCCTGGGCGGGGCACACGGCCTCGCACAGCTTGCACGCGATGCACCGCTCTTCACCATTGGGGTAGCGACGCAGCGCATGCTCGCCGCGGAACCGCGGGGACACCGGGTTACGCTCGTATGGATAATTGATCGTCGCCTTTTCCTTGAAGAAATAGCGAAGCGTCAACGCGTGCGCCTTCACGAATTCCCACAGGGTGAACGACTTGATGATCTGAGCAACGCTCATGAACCCACTCCAACGCGCGTCAGCATCAACACGCCCGACACGAGGAAAACCCAGAACAGCGAGACGGGCAGGAAAATCTTCCAGCCGAGCCGCATCAGCTGATCATAGCGATAGCGCGGCACGGTCGCCTTCACCCAGCTGAACAGGAAGAAGAAGAACAGGATCTTGGCGAACAGCCAGATGATCCCAGGCACGTAATAGAGCGGTGCCCAGTCGACCGGCGGCAGCCACCCACCCCAGAAAAGCGTCGCGTTGAGCGCGCACATCAGGATGACGTTGGCGTACTCACCGAGCCAGAAGAGCGCGAACGCCATCGACGAATATTCGGTCTGATAACCGGCGACGAGCTCGCTCTCCGCCTCGGTCAGATCGAACGGTGCACGCTGCGTTTCCGCCAGGCTCGAGATGAAGAACATCACCGCCATCGGGAACAGCAGCGGATTGACGATATAGCCGTTGATATGCAGCCCGAACATGTTCTGCTGCGCGGTCACGATGCCGGACAGGTTGAACGTGCCCGACCACAGGACGACCGAGATCAGGATGAACCCGATCGCGACTTCGTAGCTGACCATCTGCGCGGCCGCACGCAGCGCCGAGTAGAACGGATATTTCGAATTCGACGCCCAGCCCGCGAGGATGATCCCGTACACGCCGAGCGAAGACGCCGCGAGCACGTAGAGCAAGCCGACATTGATGTCGGCGAGCACGACGCCGGGCTGGAACGGGATTACCGCCCAGACGATCAGCGCGACCGTGAAGGTGATGATCGGCGCCAGCAGGAACAGCGCGCGATTGGCAGCCGCGGGGACGATCGTCTCCTGCAGGAACACCTTCAGGCCGTCGGCAAAGCTCTGCAGCAGGCCGAAGGGACCCACCACGTTCGGACCACGCCGAAGCGCCATCGCCGCCCAGATCTTGCGATCGGCATAGATGATCATCGCGACCGCCAGCATCACCGGCAGCGCGATTGCGAGAATGTCGATGATCGTCGCGAGGAAGAACGCCCAGTCGTAACCGAGCGAGGATTCGAACCAGGAGATCATTCGGCTGCCTCCGCAAAGTCTTCCCCGTGGAGAAGTTCAGCCGAGCAGCGCTGCATCGTCGGCGATGCGCGGCAGATCGCGTTGGTCAGATAGAAGTCCTTGATCGGATAACCGGCCAGAACCCCCTCACCCGCACCGCCGAGCGACGGCGGGTTCCACTCGAATGTCGCGAGCGCCTGATGACGCAGCGCGGGAACGGCAGCGAACATTTCTTCGCGCAGCCCCTCGAAGCTGTCGAACGGCAGCGTGTGGCCGAGCGCATCGGACAGCGCGCGGAAGATCGACCAGTCGTCGCGCGCATCGCCGGGGGCGAACACTGCACGCTCGCCGCGCTGTACGCGACCTTCGAGATTGACCCAGGTTCCCGACTTCTCGGCATAGGTCACGCCCGGCAGGATGACGTCGGCAGCCGCCGCACCCTTGTCGCCGTGATGACCCACGAACACCTTGAAGCCCGCGAACTGGCTGAAATCGACCTCGTCCGCGCCGAGGAAGAAGCCGAGCTTCGCCCCCATCACGTCGGCGATGCCGCCCGTCTGCGCATAGCCGAGCATCAGCCCGCCCATCCGCGACGCCGCCATATGGACCACGTTGAAGCCGTTCCAGCCGTCCTTGACGAGGCCCAGCGTGTCGACGAGCTTCAGCGCGGCGCCGTGGCCACCCTTCAGCGCCGCGCCACCGACGATCACCATCGGACGCTCGGCCTTGCCGAACGCCTCGGTCACCGCGTCGGGCAGATTGCCGAGCAGCGCCAGATCGTCGCCGAGCCACTCGACCTTGTAGGTCAGCTCGGTCTCGGGCCCGATCGCGAAGACCTTCGCGCCCTTCTTGATCGCCTTGCGGACCCGCGTGTTCACCAGCGGCGCTTCCCAGCGCAGGTTGGTACCCACCAGCAGGATCGCGTCGGCACGCTCGGTGCCGGCGATCGTCGTGTTGAAATTGACCGCGGCGATGTTCGACGCGTCATAGGCCATGCCGGTCTGGCGGCCCTCGAGCATCGTCGAGCCCATCTTCGCGACCAGCGCCTTGGCGGCGTACATCGTCTCGCAGTCGACCAGGTCGCCTGCGACCGCGGCTACGCTCGACCCGGCATCAATTGCCTTGATCGCTGCAAAGGCCTCGTCCCATGTCGCAGGAACCAGCTTGCCGTTCACGCGGACATAGGGCTTGTCGAGGCGACGACGCACGAGACCGTCGATCGCGTGGCGCGTCTTGTCGGTCGCCCACTCCTCGTTCACGTCCTCGTTGATCCGCGGCACGCAACGCAGCACCTGGCGACCACGGCTGTCGAGCCGGATATTTGTGCCGACCGCGTCCATGACGTCGATCGTCAGCGTCTTGCGCAATTCCCACGGACGCGCTTCGAACGCGTAGGGCTTCGAGGTCAGCGCACCGACCGGGCACAGATCGACGACGTTGCCCGACAGCTCGCTCTTGACCGCGTTTTCCAGATACGAGGTGATCTGCATGTCCTCGCCGCGGAAGATCGCACCGATCTCCTCGACGCCGGACACTTCCTCGGCAAAGCGGATGCAGCGCGTGCACTGGATGCAGCGGGTCATGACCGTCTTCACGATCGGCCCCATATACTTTTCGGTGACCGCGCGCTTGTTCTCGTCATAGCGCGAATGGCCGCGGCCATAGGCCACCGACTGGTCCTGCAGATCGCACTCGCCGCCCTGATCGCAGATCGGGCAATCGAGCGGATGGTTGATCAGCAGGAATTCCATGATGCCCTCGCGGGCATTCTTGACCATCGGCGAGTTGGTGAAGATCTCCTGCTTGTCCGCGGCCGGCAGCGCGCACGACGCCTGCGGCTTGGGCGGACCGGGCTTCACCTCGACCAGGCACATCCGGCAATTGCCGGCGATGCTCAGCCGCTCGTGGTAACAGAAACGCGGGATCTCCTTGCCGGCAAGCTCGCACGCCTGCAGCACGGTGGCACCCTGCGGCACCTCAATCTCTACGCCATCGACTTTGACTAAGGGCATTACTCTGCGGCTTCCATCATCGGCGCGGTGTCACCACCACGTTCGCGGATACGGCGTTCCATTTCTGGGCGGAAATGCTTGATCAGGCCCTGGATCGGCCAGGCTGCGGCGTCCCCTAGCGCACAGATCGAGTGACCCTCGACCTGCTTGGTGACCTGCTGGAGCATGTCGATCTCGGACAGCTCGGCATCGCCGGTGCGCATCCGCTCCATCACGCGCCACATCCAGCCGGTGCCTTCGCGGCACGGTGTGCACTGGCCGCAGCTCTCATGCTTGTAGAAGTAGGAGATACGGCTGATCGCACGGACGATGTCGGTCGACTTGTCCATGACGATGATCGCCGCGGTGCCGAGGCCCGAACCGACTGCCTTCAGGCCATCGAAGTCCATCGCGCAGTCCATGATCTGCGCGGCGGGCACCAGCGGCACCGAGGAGCCGCCCGGGATCACCGCGAGCAGATTGTCCCAGCCGCCACGGATCCCACCGCAATGCGTCTCGATCAGGTCGCGGAACGAGATGCTCATCTCTTCCTCGACGACGCAGGGCTTGTTCACATGCCCGCTGATCTGGAACAGCTTGGTACCGCGGTTGTTCTCTGCGCCGAAGCTCGAGAACCAGGCAGCACCACGCCGAAGGATCGTCGGTGCGACCGCGATCGACTCGACGTTGTTGACCGTCGTCGGGCAGCCATAGAGGCCTGCGCCCGCCGGGAATGGCGGCTTGAGGCGCGGCTGGCCCTTCTTGCCCTCGAGGCTCTCGAGCATCGCAGTCTCTTCGCCGCAGATATAGGCGCCCGCACCCCGGTGAACGAACACGTCGAAGTCGTAGCCCGAACCGCACGCATTCTTGCCGACGAAGCCACGATCATATGCCTCGGCGACGGCTGCGAACAGCGTCTCCGCCTCGCGGATATATTCGCCGCGGATGTAGATGTAGGCGGCGCGCGCGCGCATCGCGAACCCGGCGATCAGCGCGCCCTCGATCAGCTTGTGCGGATCGTGACGGATGATCTCGCGATCCTTGCAGCTGCCCGGCTCGGATTCATCGGCGTTGATGACGAGGAAGTTCGGCCGGTCGGGCTTTGGCTCCTTGGGCATGAACGACCATTTCGTGCCGGTCGGGAACCCTGCCCCGCCACGGCCACGCAGACCCGACGCCTTCATCACATCGATGATCGCGTCCTGGCCGAGCGCCATCAGGTCCTTGGTATTGTCCCAATCGCCGCGCATGATCGCCGCGTCGATATTCCACGGCTGAAAACCGTAGACGTTGGTGAAGATGCGGTCCTTGTCGGCGAGCATCAGGCCCACTCCCCCCGGTAATCGTGGTTCGCGTCGACCATCGCCTTGAGCGAGGTCGGGCCGCCTTCGGGGCAACTCGCGCGGCGGCCGAATTGCGGCCCCGGCGTCGGCGTGCCGCCACTGGCAAGCGCCTCGAGGATTTCGGTCGTCTTGTCGTAGTCGAGATCTTCGAAGTTATCGTCGTTGATCTGAACCATCGGCGCGTTCGCGCAGGTGCCCAGGCACTCGACCTCGGTCAGCGTGAACATGCCGTCCGGCGTCGTACCGCCCTTGACGAGGCCCCGGTTCTTGCACGCGGCCAGCACGTCGTCCGACCCGCGCAGCATGCACGGCGTCGTGCCGCAGACCTGCACGTGATAGCGACCGACCGGCGCGAGGTTGAACATCGTGTAGAAGGTCACGACCTCATAGACGCGCATGTACGGCACGCCGATCTGACGCGCGACGAACTCGATCACCGGCACCGGCAACCAGCCCTGGGTCTGCGTTTCCGCACCGACCTGGCGCTGGGCAAGATCGAGGAACGGGATCGACGCCGACTGCTCGCGGCCCTTCGGGTAGCGCCCGAGGATCTCGTTCGCCTTCACCTGGTTCTCGTCCGTCCAGGCGAACGAGCCCCAGCGTGCGCGGGTCTCTGCCTCGTCGGGAATTTTCGGAGCTTCAGCCATCAGCGGTCACATTCACCAAAAACGATATCCATCGCGCCGAGGATCGCGGTCGTATCTGCCAGCATGTGACCCTTCGCCATGAAGTCGAAGGCCTGGAGATGCGAAAACGCGGTCGGGCGGATCTTGCAGCGGTACGGCTTGTTGCTGCCGTCGGCGACCAGATACACGCCGAATTCGCCCTTGGGGCTTTCGGTCGCGACATAGACGTCGCCGGCGGGCACATGGAAGCCCTCGGTATAGAGCTTGAAGTGATGGATCAGCGCTTCCATCGACTGCTTCATCTCAGCGCGCTTGGGCGGCACGACCTTGCGGTCGAGCGACGCGATCGGACCCTCGGGCATGTCGCGCAGGCACTGCTTCATGATCCGTGCCGACTGACGCACTTCCTCGACGCGCACCATGAACCGGTCATAGCAATCGCCACGCGTGCCGACCGGCACGTCGAAGTCCATCTTGGCATAGACGTCATAGGGCTGCGACTTGCGCAGATCCCAGGCGATGCCCGACCCGCGGATCATCGGGCCCGAAAAGCCCCATTTGATCGCATCGTCACGGCTGACGATCGCGATGTCGACGTTGCGCTGCTTGAAGATGCGGTTGTCCGCGACGAGCGAAATCGCATCCTCGAACAGCCGCGGCAGGCGCGTGTCGAGCCAGTCGCCGATATCGGCGAGCAGCTTGAGCGGTGCATCCTGATGCACGCCACCCGGACGGAAATAGTTGGAATGCATGCGCGCGCCGCTGACGCGCTCGAAGAAGTTCATGCAGTCTTCGCGGATCTCGAACAGCCACAGGTTCGGCGTCATCGCGCCGACGTCCATGACGTGGCTGCCGAGGTTGAGCATGTGGTTCGAGATGCGCGTCAGCTCGGCGAAGAACACGCGCAGATACTGCGCCCGCTCAGGCACTTCGAGGTCGAGCAGCTTCTCGACCGCCAGCACCCAGCTATGCTCCATGCACAGCGGCGAGCAGTAATCGAGACGATCGAAATACGGGAGCGCCTGCGTGTAGGTCTTGTACTCGATCAGCTTCTCGGTGCCGCGGTGAAGCAGCCCGACATGCGGGTCGACACGTTCGACGATCTCGCCGTCGAGCTCCATGACCAGGCGGAGCACGCCGTGCGCCGCGGGATGCTGTGGACCGAAGTTGATCGTGTAGTTCTGGATCGTGACGTCGCCGGTCGTGGGATCGGCCGCATCGCCCTCGCCCAGAAGCTCCTCTACATAGAGACTCACTGGTTCTGTCCTCCGCCCTTGGTCGGGATAACGTCCGACTCCACGGGCTTGTCCTGCTTCTGGTTGCCCGGATCGGGCTCGCCCGCACCGCTCTGCGTAGTGTTCTGGACGTCCTTCTTCGCATAGGGCTCGCTCGGCGCATCGGGCGCCTTGGTCGCGCTCTGTGCGGCATCCGCCTTGACGATCGTATCGGCCGACAGCGGGGTCTGCGCCCCCTTGGCCTGCGGCAGTGCGCCCTTCTCGTCACCCGGAAGGACGTATTCGGCGCCCTCCCACGGGCTCATGAAGTCGAACGTGCGGAAATCCTGTGCGAGCTGCACCGGCTCGTACACGACGCGCTTCGCCTCTTCCGAATAGCGCAGCTCGACATAGCCCGTCAGCGGGAAGTCCTTGCGCTGCGGATGCCCGCGAAAGCCGTAATCGGTCAGGATGCGGCGCAGGTCCGGGTTGCCGCTGAACAGCACGCCGTACATGTCGTACACTTCACGCTCGAGCCAGCCGGCGACCGGCCAGATGTCGGTCACCGACGGTACCGGCTTGTCCTCGTCGGTCGCGACATGGACGCGCAGGCGGTGGTTCCGCGTCAGCGACAGCATGCAATAGACGACCTCGAACCGCTCGGCACGATCGGGATAGTCGACGCCGGCGATCTCCATGAGCTGCTGATAGGCAAGCCCCGGCGTGTCGCGCAGTGCGATCATCGCGTCATACAGGTCCTCGCGACGAACGTGGAGAGCGACCTCGCCGACCTTGTCGACCGCGTCGAGCAGCATGCCGCCGAGCGCGGCGCGGGCCGCGTCGATCGTGCCGTCATTGGCGGCATAGGCTGGTGCGGGCGCCCTCACCGTTCGATGCTCCCGGACCGCCGGATCTTCCGCTGCAACTGCATGATGCCGTACAGCAGCGCTTCCGCGGTCGGCGGACACCCGGGGACGTAGATGTCGACGGGGACGATCCGGTCACAGCCGCGCACGACGCTGTAGCTATAATGATAATAGCCGCCGCCGTTCGCGCATGATCCCATCGAGATCACGTATTTCGGCTCCGACATCTGGTCGTAGACTTTGCGAAGTGCGGGCGCCATCTTATTGCACAGCGTTCCGGCGACGATCATCACGTCCGACTGACGCGGCGACGCGCGCGGTGCGGCACCGAAGCGCTCGAGATCGTAGCGCGGCATGTTGACGTGGATCATCTCGACCGCGCAGCAGGCGAGCCCGAACGTCATCCACCACAGCGAGCCGGTACGGGCCCACTGGAACAGCTCCTCGGTCGAGGTGACCAGGAAACCCTTGTCGGTCAGTTCACCGTTCAGGCCGTCGAAAAAGCCCTGGTCGGGCGGCACGATCGCGCCACCGCCGGCGGGTGCCAGCAGACCGGAACCGGGCTGCGATGTGAGCTCTACTCCCAATCGAGTGCTCCCTTCTTCCATGCATAGGCGAGGCCGAGGGCCAGTTCGCCGATAAAGATCATCATCGAGATCCACGCGGTCCAGCCGAGCGTGAAGACCGAGACGGCCCAGGGAAACAGAAACGCCGCCTCGAGATCAAAGATGATGAAGAGGATGGCGATCAGGTAGAAGCGCACGTCGAACTGGCTGCGCGGATCCTCGAATGCGGGGAAGCCGCACTCATATTCGCTCAGCTTCTCAGGCGTAGGCTTGTGCGACCCGGTGAGCCTGGAGACAGCCATCGGCAGGAACACGAACGTGCTCGACAATGCGATGGCGACCCCGAGGAACAGGAGGATCGGAAGATAGTGCGACAGGTCGACCAAATGGCTTCTCGCAGATGCGAACAGATGGGGAGCCTTTAGGCCGATGGGCCCCGTGGGGCAAGGCTGGCGGCCCGTGAGAATCACTCGCAACAGCCGTATGAGCGTCGCGGGAAACCTGCGTTACCTGCATGGTTGTGCAAGCAACGGCAACCGCCAGGCGCCGGTCGTAGCCCCCAGCAAGACCGTCACCCCAGCAAAAAACTGGGGTGACGGACATTTGGTAGGCCGGCCCGGCCTACGACCCAATGCCTCAGCGCAGCGCGCCGGCCACCAGCTATGCAGCCGCGAATGCAGCGCATCATTCGCCGCGAGGAACTCGTTGCGCTCCATCGCGCGGTCGCCACCGCGGAAGTCAGTCACGTAGCCGCCCGCTTCCTTGACCAGCAACATCCCCGCCGCGACGTCCCACGGCTTCAGGTTCGATTCCCAGAAGCGTCGAACCGCCCGGCTGCCAGCCAGGCGAGATCGAGCGCCGCCGCGCCGAGACGGCGGATCCCCGCCACCTCGGGCGCGACCGCACCGAAGATGCGGCTCCACTGCGCAAAATCGCCATGACCGAGGAACGGAATACCTGTCGCGATCAGCGAATCGGCTAGATCGCGCCGCGACGACACCCGCAGGCGCTGGTCGGTCAGCCACGCGCCGCGGCCTCGCTCAGCCCAGAAGCTCTCGTCGGTGAGCGGCTGATACACGAGCGCAGTCGTGACCTCGCGCTTGCCGTTCGGCATCGGCTCCTCGACCGCGATCGAGATGCAGAAATGCGGGATGCCGTGGAGGAAGTTCGACGTGCCATCGAGCGGGTCGACGATGAAGCGCGGCTTGTTGGGATCACCCGCGACCTCGCCGCGCTCCTCCATCAACATGCCCCAGTCGGGGCGTGCGTGGCTCAGCTCTTCGAAGATCGTCTGCTCGGCGCGCTGGTCGGCCTGGCTGACAAAGTCGGCGGGGCCCTTGCGGCTGACCTGCAGCTGCTGGACCTCGTTAAAATCGCGGCGCAGGCGCGGCGCGGCCTTGCGGGCGGCGCGCTCGATGACGGTCATGATGCCGGAATGGCTGGGCATTTCAATCCTTTCAGCCCCTCCCCTTCAGGGGAGGGGTTGGGGTGGGGCAGTGCCGCAGACCCAGGCCGCGGGCAAAGCCCGCGTCGTCGGCCGGGCCATGCCCGCCGGCCGGGCCGGCGGGTCGTGCGGATAGCTTAAGCTATCCGTCTCGGCCGCTCGGCCTTAATCAGCACGCCTTACATAGGTCTGCTCATAGACATCGACCACGATCCGCGTGCCGGCACCGATATGCGGCGGGACCATCACGCGCACGCCGTTCTCGAGCACCGCGGGCTTGTACGACGACGAGGCGGTCTGCCCCTTCACGACGGCATCGGCCTCGACGATCAGCGCCTCGATCGTGTCGGGCAACTGGACCGAGATCGGCCGCTCTTCCCAAAGCTCCATCACGACATCCATGCCGTCCTGCAGGAACGCCGCGGCGTCGCCCAGAATGTCGGCATCGAGCGTGATCTGCTCGTAATTGACCTTGTCCATGAAGGTCAGCGCGTCGCCGTCGCGGAACAGATACTGGAAGTCGACGGTGTCAAGCCGGACCTTCTCGACGCTCTCGGCAGAGCGGAAGCGCGTGTTGCTCTTGCGGCCGTCGATGAGGTTCTTCATCTCGACCTGCATATAGGCGCCGCCCTTGCCGGGCTGGGTGTGCTGAATCTTCACGGCGCGCCAGATGCCGCCTTCATATTCAAGGATGTTGCCGGGACGAATCTCGACCGCGTTGATCTTCATGACCGATTCCTGCTGGAAAGAGCTAGGGGCCGTCCGCCAGGCAAGGCCGTGCGGAAACCCGAAGCCGCGCGCTTTAGCGGGATGGCCGCGCGCGGGCAAGCAGCGGGTAGGGATTGACCTCTTCGCCCTGCCACCAGCGCTGGCCCGGCTGCATCCGGCTCACCCCGAAATGCAGGTGATAATTGCCTGCGCCCGCGTCACCAGTGTCGCCGACATAGCCAAGTCGGTCCCCCGCCGCGACCGCCATCCCTTCGCGCACGCCCGGCGCATAGCCCGCGAGGTGCGCATAATAATAGGTCCAGCGCCGGTCGGGTGACCGGACATAGACGGTGATCCCGCCAAGCGCGCTCTGGAACAGCTTCTCGATTCGTCCTGGCGCCGCCGCGACGACCGGCGTGCCGCCCGCCGCCATGATGTCGGTGCCATGATGCCCGCGCAGCCCGCCGCCGCGCGGATCGTTCCAGCTGTTGCCGACCGCGGTGCGTGGGACACCCAGCACCGGCATCGTCAACGAACGGGGCGCGTCCGCAACCCCGTCCTCCGCGACCGCGACGTTCGACGCCGTCGGCGACGACGCGCGCCACGCCACCGACCGTCGCCCGCCATCCCCAAAAGACAGCATCGAAGCGAACGCGCCAACCACCAGGACGATCAGCGCGAGAATAACCCAGAACGTCCGCGTCATGCGATCAGGCCTGGAAGACCGCCTTGGTCCCCGGCTTGATCATCATCGATAGCCTTGCCGCATCCCAGTTCGTCAGGCGGATACAGCCATGGCTTTCGGCGCGCCCGATCGTCTCGGGGTTGGGCGTGCCGTGAATGCCGTAATGATCCTTCGAAAGGTCCATCCAGACGACGCCGACCGGACCGTTCGGCCCCGGCGGCAGCATCTCCTTCTTCTGTCCCTTCTTCGCATCCCAGAACAGCGCCGGGTTGAAGTGGAATTTGGGGTTATAGTCAGAGCCCTTGATCGTCCACGTCCCCAGCGGCAGCGGGTCGTGGCTCGACCCCATCGTCGCGGAGAACTGCGCGATCAGCCTGTCGTTCGCGTCGAGCACCCGGAGGACGCCGTCGGACTTGTCGACGACGACGTGATCCGCCTGGGGCTGCTTCGCATCAACGTTCAGCATGTTGAGCGTCGCGCGCCAGTCAGGACGGAACTTGGGATCATAGTCGCGCGACGTCGGGAGAGCGTTCGGGAACACCACCTTTGTCCCCGCCGACAGTTTGGTCGACGGCGAGTTGAGGGCCATGATTACCGCAGGCGTGGTGTGGAACATCTCACCCAGCTTCTCCATGATCGTCCGGTAGCCGATCGTCTGAAGCTCGGCCTGCTTCGCCGGGTCCTTGGGCAGCGGATTGACGAATGGCCCCGCCAGCATATCGGGCGTCAGCGCGACCGTGACGGTCGGCCGTGCCGCACGATAGGGATACAGCGCGCGCATCGTCTGCGTGTCGGGCTTGCCCGTGATCGGCAGCCCCTTCGCCTCCTGGAATCCCTTGAGCGCGGCCACGAGCGATTGCCCGCCGCGACCGTCGAGTACGCCCGGACCGAAACCCAGATGATCGAGGATCACCTGGACGTGAAGTACGTTGCGGTCGATCGGTACCGGCTTGGCAGGGACAGGCTGCGCCATCGCCGGCAGGGCCGCGAGCAGGCAACCTGCAAGAACCGAAGCTTTCGTCACAAATGCCGTCATGCTCGTCATCCCAACCGTTACGCTACTGCATCAAACGGTTGGAACGACGGTTGTTTCCGTGACGCCAGCCAAGACCCCTCCCGTCATCCTGACGAAAGTCAGGATCCAGAGCCAAGCAGCGCGCCGCCCGAAGCATCCGGCGACGGACAACCTACTCAACGCTTGGCGAGCACCTCGCCGAATGCCTTGACCGCAGCGACCTCGTCGCCATTCCAGACGGCGCCCGACACCGCGATGAAATCGGCCCCCGCCGCCGCCAGCGCCGCGGCATTGTCGGGCGTGATCCCGCCGATCGCGACACACGGCATTTCGAACAGCGTCGACCACCAGGACAAGAGCACGGGCTCGGCCAGATGCTCGACGGTCTTGGTCGTGGTCGGATGAAAGGCCCCGAATGCGACATAGTCCGCACCGGCCTCGCCCGCTTCCATCGCCAGATGCCGGCTGCCGTGACAGGTCACGCCGATCTGCGCATTGGGGCCGAGCTGCGCGCGCGCCTCGCGCGGATCGCCATCGCTCTGCCCGAGATGCACGCCGTCCGCGTCGAGCCGCTTTGCCAGCCCGATATCGTCGTTGACGATGAACGCGACATCGCGCTCGGCACAGATCGCACGCAGCGGCGCACCGAGCGCGGCGGCGGCGTGTTGGTCGATGTCCTTCACGCGGAACTGGAACGCGGCCACCGGCCCGGCGTCGAGCGCGCGCGCAAGCCGCTCGGGAAAGTCGCCGCCGACGTCGAGCGGCGAGACGAGATAGAGCTGACATGGCGGCCGCCGCATGTCGCGACGGAAATTCTCGGCGAATGTCGGGTCGAGCGGGCCCAGTGGATCTTCTTCGGTCATTCCCCGCCCCTAGCGGGTCGCGCCGCGCCCGTCACCCCGGCGCAGAGCCGGGATGACGGACGGGCGAAGCCGCGCTTATTCCTCGTTCTTGTAGATCCGGATGATCCGGTCGAGCATCGCCAGTGCCTCGTCGCGCGGACGCTGGAAGGTGTTGCGGCCGATGATCGAGCCGTTGCCACCGCCGTCACGAATATCGCGTGCATCCTGGAAGACCGCATCGGCACCCTTGGACGCGCCGCCCGAGAACACGTTGATGCGACGCCCGGCAAAGCTCGACTGGACGACGTGGCGGACGCGATCGGCCTGCTTGGACCAGTCGGTGCCGGCATAGAGCGGCTTGGCTTCCTTCTGCTCGATATGATCGGTCGGCAGCTTGGTCTTGATGATGTGCGCACCGAGCAGCGCCGCCATGTGCGCGGCATAGGCGCCGACGTCGAGCGCGAGCTCGCCGTCCTTGGTCAGCTCGCCGCCACGCGGATAGGACCAGATCACAGTCGCGATGCCGACCGACTTGGCCTCTTCGCTCAGCTCGCGGATTTCCTCGACCAGGTCGAAGAACTGGTCCGCGCCCGGATAGATGGTGAAGCCGATCGCCGCCGAGCCGAGCCGCACCGCATCCGCCACGGTCGCGGTCACCGCCTGGTCGATCGTCGTCGCCCAGCTGTTCGAGCTGTTGCACTTCAGAATCGTCGGGATCTGCCCGGCGAACGTGTCCGCGCCCGCCTCGAGCATGCCGAGCGGCGCTGCATAGGCGCTGAGCCCCGCGTCGATCGCGAGCTGGTAATGATAGTGTGGGTCATAGGCCGCCGGATTGACCGAGAAGCTGCGTGCCGGGCCGTGCTCGAAACCCTGGTCGACGGGCAGGATCACCAGCTTGCCGGTACCGCCGAGCTTGCCCTGCATCAGGATGCGCGCAAGGTTCGCCTTTACCGCCGAACTCGTGGCCTCATACTTGTCGAGGATAGTCTTGATTTGCGGTGTGATCGTCGAGGTCATGGTCATTCCTGTCTTAGAGTTCGAGCCAGCGGCGCAGCGCGTCGTCGACCCGGGTCATGGTGGTGATGGGTATCGTACCGATAATCTTGACGATGGCGTTGCGGTCGAGCGTGTCGAGCCTGTCGACCTGAATCTCGCTGTCGCAGAGAAGACCCGTCTCGGGCGACGCCTCGAGCGACACGCGAAAGAGGCTGGTGCCGGTGATGACGCTGGTGAGTGGGCACAGCGAGACCGTGCCATGATCAGCGAACAGGTCTGACTGAACGACGAGGAACGGTCGTGGCTTCCGGGAAGACTCCCCTTTGCCAGCCCCGATCACGACCATGCCCCGTGTAATTTTCACGTCAGGGACTCCGCGAACATGGCATCCCAGTCTTCGTCCTTCGCGTGTCGATCATGTGCGGCAGCGAGGAGCGATTGCCGCTTTGCCTCCGCAAGGAACGCTTCATCGTGGCGTTCGACGTAGCGGCGCACGGCTTCACGTGCGATATCGCTCTTGCTGCGCCCTTGCGTGCGGGCGACCGCCGCGAGTCGTTCTTCGAGGTCGCTATCGAGCCTGACGCCGAGCATCCGAGTCTCCGTTTAACATGTTAAACATAGGCAAGGGGCGGCGCTTGATCAACCCCTGCTCGACTGTACTCGAACGCGCGCCAGGGACGGATTGACGCACCATCCCCGGACGCCGAGGTTGGCGTCGGGAAAACCTCCGGGGGGAGAGCGGGCAATGACGGTTTCGATAAAGGGCGTGATCGCGAGCGCACTGGCGCTGGCGATCGCGATGACGCCGTCTCACGCGTCAGCGACGATCAAGGTCGGCGACCGGGCGCCAAAATTCGAGCTGACGCTGATCGACGGCAGCAGGATCAGCAGCACCGACCTGCACGGACAGGTCGTCATCCTCAATTTCTGAGCGACATGGTGCGGGCCGTGCAAGGCGGAATTGCCGCTGCTCGACACCTATTACCGGCTGCGCAAGGACAACGTTCTGCGCGTCTTCGCGGTCGCAACCGAAGATTCGCTCCCGGCGTACAAACTGAAACCGGTCTTCGCGGCGCTGGCAATACCATCGGCGCGGCGGATCAAGGGCGCGTTCGGCGTGATGGGCGCGCTGCCGACCAACTACATCATCGATCGCGCCGGGGTCGTCCGCTATGCGAAACCCGGCGCGTTCGACCTGGCCGACCTGAACACGCTGCTTGTGCCCCTGCTCAACGAGCCGGCGCCGACGCCTTAACGGGTCAGCGCGGCGACGCCGGGAAGGTCCTTGCCCTCCATCCATTCCAGGAACGCACCGCCGGCGGTCGACACGAAGGTAAACGCATCCGCGACCCTGGCATGGTTGAGCGCTGCGACCGTATCGCCACCGCCCGCGACCGAGACCAGCGAACCACCCTCGGTGAGTGCCGCCGCCGTCCTGGCGAGCGCGACCGTGGCGGTGTCGAACGGCGGCGTCTCGAATGCGCCGAGCGGACCATTCCAGACGAGAGTCCGGCAATTCTTCAGGACGTCGCCAAGCGATTCGACCGCAGCCGGGCCGACGTCGAGGATCATCTCATCCGCTGCGACCTCGTGCACGTTGATCGTGCGCGTGGCGGGGTTCGGCTTGAACTCCTTCGCGACGACGACGTCGTACGGCAGATGGACGGTGCAGTTCGCCTTGTCGGCGGCCTCCATGATCTGTTCGCAGGTGGCGGCGAGTTCATGCTCGCACAGGCTCTTGCCGACATCGACGCCGCGCGCTGCGAGGAAGGTGTTGGCCATGCCGCCGCCGATGATCAGGTGATCGACGCGCGTGACCAGGTGCCGCAGCACGTCGAGCTTCGACGAAACCTTCGCGCCGCCAACGACTGCCGCGACGGGATGCTCCGGCGCGCCGAGCGCCTTCTGGAGCGCGTCGAGTTCGGCCTCCATCGCACGACCAGCAAAGGCCGGCAGGACGTGTGCCAGACCCTCGGTCGAGGCGTGCGCGCGGTGCGCGGCGGAGAAGGCGTCGTTGACGTAGAGATCGCCGAGGCTCGCAAAACGCGCGACCACCGCCGGATCATTCGTCTCCTCGCCGCCGAAGAAGCGCGTGTTCTCCAGAACCGCGATATTGCCGGGTTCGAGTATGGCGACCGCGTCGTCCGCGCCCTCCCAGTCGACATAGCGAACCTCGCGGCCCAGCACGTCGCTATACGGCCGGACGACCTGCGAGAGCGACAATTCCGGGCTCGGATTGCCCTTGGGGCGGCCGAAATGGGCGAGGATCAGGACGATCGCGCCCTTGTCGGCCAGTTCGCCGACCGTCGCGACGGTCGCCCGCAAGCGCGTGTCGTCGGTGACGGCGCCTTCGGCCATCGGCACGTTGAGGTCTTCGCGGACAAGCACGCGCTTGCCCCGCACATCGCCCATGTCGTCGAGCGTCTTGTATGGCTTGCTCATGGTTCTTCGATCCTGATCTCGTCACCGACGGCGATTCTGCCGCCCATCAAAACGCGGGTACACGCCCCGCCCCGCCAGTCGGACGTGAGCGCGGCGAACAATCCTGGCGCCAGGGCTTCCATCCGTTCGCACGGATCGGTGTGGCGCGTCACCTCCAGCACCACGTCCGCGCCGATGCGAAGCCGCGTGCCGGGTATCTGGGGAAGGTCGAAGCCGTCGACGAGAAGGTTCGCGCGGCGTTCGTACCAGGGAATATCACAGCCGACCTCGGCCATCGCCGCGTCCCAGTCGCCGCGTTCGAGCAGCGTGACCTGGCGCCGCCCCCTGCCGCCGGGCTTTACATAGCCGCGAAAGTCACCGTGCAGACCGGCCTCGATGGTGATCTCGACATGGTCGATGACCTCCATCGGAGCTTTCGCGCGCGCGTGACGCGCGATGCCGGCGATCGTGCCTGCGGCCCCGGCCTCTTTCCCGTTCGTGTCGAGCGCAGTCGAGACACCAGCTGTCACGAGCCGCGACTTTTCGACTTCGCTCGAAGCGAACGGCAAGGGAGGAAGCGGAACCGCATTCTCGTACTCTACCTCAGATGAACTTCGCCATCGCCGTGGCCGTGTCGACCATGCGGTTCGAGAAGCCCCATTCATTGTCGTACCAGCTGACGACGCGGACCAGCTTGCCGTCGATCACCGCGGTCTCCAGGCTGTCGATCGTCGACGAGGCCGGGGTATGCTGGAGATCGATCGAGACGAGCGGCTCGTCCGACCAGTCGAGCACGCCGACCAGCGGGCCGCTCTCGGACGCCGCCTTCAGCACCGCGTTCACTTCCTCGCGAGTCGTGTCGCGCGAGGGCGTGAAGGTCAGGTCGATCAGCGACACGTCCGGCACGGGCACGCGGATCGCCGAGCCGTCGAGCTTGCCCTTCAGTTCGGGCAGCACTTCGGACACGGCGCGCGCGGCGCCCGTCGTGGTCGGGATCATCGACATCGCCGCAGCACGTGCGCGACGCAGGTCCGGGTGGATCTGGTCGAGGATCTTCTGATCGTTGGTATAGGCGTGGATCGTCGTCATCAGGCCGCGCTCGATGCCGATCGCGTCGTTCAGCACCTTGGCGACAGGGGCCAGGCAGTTGGTCGTGCACGACGCGTTCGACACGATCGTGTGCTCGGCCGTCAGCTTGTCGTGATTGACGCCATAGACGACCGTCAGGTCGACATTCTTGCCCGGTGCCGAGATCAGCACCTTCTTGGCGCCGGCGTCGAGATGCTTCTGGCAGCTTGCCTTGTCGGTGAAGAAGCCGGTGCATTCGAGCACGATGTCGACGCCCAGCTCGGCGTGCGGCAGGTTGGCGGGGTCGCGCTCGGCGGTGACGCGGATTCGCTTGCCGTCGACGACGAGTTCATTGCCCTCGGCCGACACGTCGCCCGGATATTTGCCGTGAACGCTGTCGCGCTTGAACAGCCAGGCGTTCGACTTGGCGTCGCCGAGATCGTTGATCGCGACGAGTTCGAGTGCGCCGTTCGACTGCTCGAGAACCGCGCGGGCAACGAGCCGGCCGATCCGCCCGAAACCGTTGATCGCAACCTTGACCGTCATTGCTGTATCTCCGCTACGCCCGTGAGTCCGTTCCGGGCGCGCTGCCTTTGCGGGGCGGTGGGGCGCCCTGTCAACACCATGGACGGTGTGCGGCACGGGCGAAAGCCGCTTGCCGCGCCCCCCGGCCATGCTATCTCGCAATCTATGCCAGATACTCTTCCCGACGCGCCGACGGCCGTCGACAGGCCTCCCGACGGTCCAACCGCGGTCGACAGGATCGACGCCGCTATCGGCCGGATCGAAGCCGCGATCCACGCACGCGCCGAAAGCGGCGACGCACTCGCCAGGCGGCATGCCGCGCTGAAGGCGCGCATGGCGGAGGCGGTCGCCGCGCTCGACGACGTCATCACCCGCGGGAGCCCCAACTGATGGCACAGGTCATGCTCGATATCGGTGGCCGCCCGCATGCGGTCGCGTGTCGCGACGGCGAGGAATCGCGCGTGCGTCTGCTCGGCGCGATGCTCGCCGAACGCTGGCCGGTCGCGGACCGCGCCGCCGGGGGGCTCAGCGCCGAACGCGCGATGCTGTTCGTCGCACTGATGCTCGCCGATGATCTCGACGAAGCCGCGCATCGTCCGCCCGAAGGATCGGCGGTCAGCGAGATCGCGCTGACGCGCATCGCCGATCGTCTCGAAGGACTTGCACAGGCCCTTGAGCAAAGCCCGCCGAGCGCCTAGATTGGCCTTGGCGGGTTCTGCCCGGTACGAGCCTTTATTATCCCTGAGGCTATTCATCATCCATAGGGGGCTGTCCCTGTTAGGACCCTGGTCCGAAGCATATGGTCCCCACCTGACGTACCGTGCGTCAGTGGATAACCCGGCACACGGCCATGGTGGGCCCGCCACATCACCATTCCCGTCATCGGACGATACCCGCATGATCGATCCGCACCCGTGAGCGACAAGGCCGCGCTACGTACCGCATTGCGGGCCGCCCGTGCGGCCGCCGCGCCGGTCGAGATCCGCGTCCCGGACGCGTTCCTGGCCCGGCTTTCGCCCGGCCTGACCGTCGCCTCCTATGTTCCGATGGCTGGTGAGGCGGATCCCTTGCCGTTCGCACGCGCTGCTGTCG
The DNA here is from genome assembly GCF_000783375.1 of Sphingomonas sp. Ant20. Lineage (NCBI taxonomy): Bacteria > Pseudomonadati > Pseudomonadota > Alphaproteobacteria > Sphingomonadales > Sphingomonadaceae > Sphingomonas > Sphingomonas sp. Ant20. The sequence goes on along the minus strand of NZ_JRVI01000004.1, from coordinate 9,507 downwards.
AGGCAGGGTGCGTCATCGCGCTTCCCCACGTCGTGCGCCGCGACCAGCCGATGCGGTTTCTCGCGTGGGAGACCGAGGCGGCGCTGATCGCAGGCCCCTTCGGGCTTCACCAGCCCCCGGCCGATGCCGCTGCGCTCGCCCCTGACATCATCCTCACCCCGCTGGTGGGGTTCGATCGTCACGGCAATCGCATCGGCCAGGGCGCAGGCTATTACGACCGCGCATTTCTCGCGCATCCCGACGCATGGCGAATCGGGATCGCGCTGGCGATCCAGGAGGTCGACGCGCTGACGCCCGACGCCTGGGACGTGCCGCTTCACGCCATCGCCACAGACAAGGACTGGATCACGCCATGACACCTAGCTGGCGCAAACCCGCCGGGATGCTCGGCATCCTGTTGCTGATCACCCTGTGGTGCGTCGCGATCGTCAGCCTGTCGACGATCGTCGGCAGCTGGCACTGGCTGGGCCAGCTGGCATTCTATCTCGTCACAGGGCTGATCTGGATAGCGCCGCTGAAACCCGTGCTGCGCTGGATGGAAACGGGGCGCTGATCCCGGTCACTGTCCGGACGGCGGCTAATATTTTAAAGGGGGGCTCGGCCACCCCTTAGGGTGGCGCGAGTGACGGGACTCGAACCCGCGACCTCCGGCGTGACAGGCCGGCGCTCTAACCAACTGAGCTACACCCGCATTCCCAATGACGACCTCTGCACAGCACCCGCAAACCGGTCTGGCAGTCGTCACCGTCGTAGACACTATTTCACACCATCGACGAACGATGGCGCGAGTGACGGGACTCGAACCCGCGACCTCCGGCGTGACAGGCCGGCGCTCTAACCAACTGAGCTACACCCGCTGAAACAGCGTGGAGGCGGCAACTAGGCGAGGGTTGGGATAGCGTCAACCCCCATTCAGCCGCCTGTTTCACGTTGGTCGTCGGACGCGTCCCCCCGGCGCCGATTCCGCCCGCTTTTCTGCTGCACCAGCGTGCCATGCTCGAACAGGAACCCCGCGATATCGGGCTTCCCCGCTGCGCCCAGCACGGTCTGAATGATGATCAGCAGCGGCACCGCCAGCAACGCGCCGAGCGTGCCCCAGACCCAGCCCCAGAAGCTCAGAGAGATCAGGATCAGCAGCGGGCTGATCGTCAGCCGGTGGCCGACGATGAACGGCGTGATCGCGTTCGCCTCGACGAGATGCAGCCCGTACATCAATGCCGGGGGAAGCAGCGCCATCCAGATATCCGAAAAGGTCATCAACCCGCCCAGCCCGAGCAGGAACGCGCCGATCACGGGTCCGAAATAGGGGATGTAGTTCAGCAGGGCGACGATCCCGCCCCACATCGCCGGATAGGGCATGCCGATCGCCCACAAGGCGGTGCCGGTCACGATCCCGAGCAGGACATTGATGACGGTGATCGTGCCGAGATAGGCCGAGACATCGTCGACCACGTCCTGAATCACGCGGGCGGTCGCCATCGCCCCGTCGAAGCTCGTGCGGCCCGTGATCGTCTGCCGTCGCATGCCCGTCCAGCCGGACAGGAAGAAGAACACGATCAGGATCCCGAACAGCAGCTGGACGATGACCGCCGGCGCGGATGTCGCGGCGAATTCGAGGATCGAACTCGGTGCCGCGACGCCCGCGGTTGCAGGCTGCTTGATCGGCGTCGACGCGACCTGCCGCAGCGTCTTGTTCACATATTTCTCGAGGCTCGAATAAAGATCGAGCAGCGGCGCCAGATTGCTCTGGATCCGATCGAGCCGTGTCGGCAGCAGCCGAAAAAAGTCGGTTGCCGGCACGAGGATCGCGGCGATCGCGACATTGGCCGCGACCAAGAACACCAGAATGCACGCGAGCGCCGCGATCGGCGACGGCACGCCCCGCCGTTCGAGCCATTCGAGCACCGGAATCAGTGCGACGGCGATCACCAGCGCGGTCGTCAGCGGCAGGAAGAACTCCGCCCCTGCCTTCAACGCGAACGGCAATGCGATGACCAGCCCAATTCCGGCGGTCAGCGTCAGCGCGGCGAGCAGGCGATCGCGTCGCTGCGCGATCCGCATCGCATCCTCGACACCAACGCCGATCGGGGGTTCGAACACCCCTTCCGCGCTGGTTTCCGTGGTTGCCCCGCCCCTAGCGGGCGGCGGCCCTCCCTCATGGACGTCCGCCGTACCCGCCTGGGCCGTATAATCGTCGTTCGCCATGCCGTTACCCCTCGCTTGCCCTTCCCCTTGTCACAATCGGGGCGGCATTCAAGCGGTGTTGACGCTCCGCCTGCGAGATGCAGAACGAATCGCCCTAAACTATGATGCCGTGGTCGGAATCCGATCCGCAAAAAGCGATTGCAGGTCCTTTTTCAGGATCTTGCCGTTCGCGTTGCGGGGCAAGGTCTCGGGCACGAAGCGGATGGCGACGGGCGTCTTGAACGCCGCGAGCCGTTCGCGCACCCAGGCCTGCAGTTCCGCCTCGCTCGCCTGCGCACCGGGAGCGAGGTGGACGACGGCAACCGGCTCCTCGCCCAGCGTGCGGTGAGGCAGCCCGATCAGCGCGCAGTCGGTGACCGCGGGATGCGCATAGAGGACATTCTCAACCTCCGACGAATAGATGTTTTCGCCACCCCGAATGATCATGTCCTTGGCGCGGTCGACGATGTAGCAGAACCCCTCCTCGTCGAGCCGCGCGAGATCCCCCGTCCGCACCCAGCCGTCGATGAACGTCGTCGCGGTCGCTCCGGCTTGTTCCAATAGCCCTTCACGATCATCGGCCCGCGCGCCCAGAGCTCGCCGACCTCGCCGACCGGAAGCTCGGTGACGCCGTCCTCCGCGACGATCTTCAGGTCGACGACCGGCGCGGGGGGGCCCGCGCTGCTCGGCCGGTTGAGATAATCCTCCGCGCCGTGATGCGTGACCGTCGCCATCGTCTCGGTCATGCCCCAGCCATTGCCGGGCAGCGCACCGAGCTCGCTATGGATGCGCCTGACCAGCTCGGGTGCCGAGGGCGCGCCACCATAGGCGATCGATTCGAGCGACGAGAGATCATAGTTGCCGCGGTCGGGATGCTCGATCAGCTGCCACGCGATCGTCGGCACGCCGCCGGTCACGTTCACCTTTTCGCGTTCGATGATCTCCATCGCACGGACGGTGTCCCACTTGCGCATGAAGATCATCGTGCTCCCCGTCGCGATCACCCCCATCATGCCCGCCGAGCAGGCGGTGACGTGGAAGAGCGGGATGACGGTCAGCGTCACGCGCGGGGTCGGCTCGGGCGGCATCTCGCCGCGCCGCAGGGCCGATCGCGCGCCCGAATAGCCCCCGGTCAGGATGTTCGACATCATGTTGCGATGCGTCCCCAGCGCCCCCTTGGGGGCACCGGTCGTGCCGCTGGTATAGAAAATCGTCGCATCGTCGTCGGGCGCGATCACCGCGTCGGGCAGCGGCTGGTCGGGCAGCGTCGCCCAGTGCGACGACGCCCCGATCACGTCCTCCAGCGGCGCTGCGATACCGGTCAGCGGCGCGACCGCGCGGCTGACCAGCACCTGCTCTAGCGACGGAATCGTCGCGTAGATATCCTCGAGCCGGTGATGGCGTTCATCGTCGGTGATCAGGACCCGGGCACCCGAATCGGCGAGACCATAGGCCATCTCCGCGCCCGTCCACCACGCGTTCAACGGCACCATCACCGCGCCGATCGCGGTCGCTGCGAAGAACGCGACCGGCCATTCGGGCAGGTTGCGCATCGCCAGCGCGACACGGTCGCCCGGCCCGATGCCCAGCGTACGCAGATGCGCCGCCAGCGTCGTCACCGCGCGCCACGTCGCTTCATAGGTCACGCGCTCGTCTTCATAGATGGTGAAGACGCGCTCGCCATGACCGCGCGCGGCCTCGATCAGGTAACGCAGCGACGGCGGCGCATTCTTCCACACGCGCGTCGCGACCCCGCCGATCGTCACGGTCTCCATCTCGAACTTGCCGCCGGGCGCAGTCAGACGCCGTTCGGTTTCCGCCATCGACATGACCGGCCAGTTGGGGTCCAGGGCGATGATTGGTTCATGAGCCAAGGCCAGCCTACTCCAAATATGAATTTCGGGTTTGGCTTATCCGCCAACCGGATGCACGTTTAGAGTTGATTTGCACGCCACTCAAGGCAATAGGAGTGCCCATGTTCGAACCGGGGGTATGGTGCATGCGGGGAAGCTGGCGATGACCGCCGCGTTCGCTGGGGCGGCTGAACGGCACGGCTTCGATCCGGCACGGCTTGCCGCGATCGATAGGCTGTTGAAAGACCGCTATATCGTCACCGGCAAGCTCCCCAATGCGCAGCTGCTGATCGCGCGCGACGGCGAAACCGTGCATTTCTCGCATCAGGGCCTCGCCCGCGAAGGCGGCGCGCCGATCGACGAGACCTCGCTGTTCCGGATCGCGTCGATGACCAAACCGATCACCTCGGTCGCGTTCATGATGCTGGTCGAACAGGGCCTCGTCGCGCTCGACACGCCGGTTCATCACGTCCTGCCCGCGTTCAAGGGGATCGGCGTCTATAACGGCGGCGGTGCGGGGGTCCCCTTTGCGGTGAAACCGACCGCCGAGCCGATGCGGATGATCGACCTGCTCCGCCACACCTCGGGTCTGACCTACGGCTTCCAGAATCGCTCGAATGTCGACGCCGCCTATCGCGAAGGCAAGATCGAGAATTGGCACGGCAATCTCGATCTTGACGGGTTCGTCGCCGCGCTGGGCGCGCTGCCGCTCGAATTCTCGCCGGGGACCGCGTGGAATTATTCGGTGGCCACCGACGTGCTTGGCGCGGTGGTCGAGCGCGTCTCGGGCGTCACGCTCGACACCTTCTTCACGACGCGGATCTTCGTGCCGCTGAAGATGGACGACACGGGATTCCAGGTTCCTGCCGACAAGACGGATCGCCTGACCGATTGCTACACGGTCGCACCGGGCAAGGGGCGCACGATGCTCGATCGCGGCGAGAAGAGCGCGTGGAGCCGTCCGCCGACGCTGTTGTCGGGCGGGGGCGGGCTCGTCTCGACCGCGCTGGACTATCAACGCTTCTGCCAGATGTGCCTCAACGGCGGCGAACTCGACGGTGCGCGGATCCTCGGCCGCAAGACGCTCGAACTCATGACGCAGAACCATCTGCCCGGCGGCGCCGACCTGACGACGATGTCTCGGTCGATGTTCAGCGAGGCGACGAATGCCGGCACCGGTTTCGGACTGGGCTTCGCGGTGACCATCGATCCCGTCCGATCGATGATGCCGGGGTCGAAGGGCGAATATTACTGGGGCGGGATGTTCTCGACCGCCTTCTTCATCGATCCGGTCGAACGCCTGTCGATGGTCTTCATGACCCAGGTCTCGCCCAGCAGTCTCTACCCCATCCGCCGCGAGCTCAAGACGATGATCTACGCCGCCATGACTTGACCCGTCAGCGGCCGTCACCAGGAGAGAATAATGACCACCCCGATCCGCACCGAACGCCATGACGACGTCCTCGTCATCATCTCGAACAACCCGCCGGTCAACGCACTTGGCGCCGCAGTCCGCCAGGGGCTCGAAGCCGCGATCAAGGACGGCGTCGCCGACGCGAGCATCACCGCGATGGTGATCCGCTGCGACGGCCGTACCTTCTTCGCGGGCGCCGACATCACCGAATTCGGCAAGCCTATGGTCGAGCCCGGCCTGCCGACCGTCGTCGACATGATCGAGGCGTCGTCCAAGCCCGTCGTCGCCGCGATCCACGGCACCGCGCTGGGCGGCGGCTGCGAAGTCACGCTCGGCTGCCATTACCGCGTCGCCGTTCCCTCGGCCAAGATCGGCACGCCCGAGGTCAAGCTCGGCCTGCTACCCGGCGCGGGCGGCACGCAGCGCATCCCGCGCATCGCCGGCGTCAAGCTTGCGCTCGAGATGACCGCCAAGGGCGATCCGATCTCTGCGAAGAAGGCGCTCGACGCCGGCCTGATCGACAAGATCGTCGGCGAGGACAGCCTGGAAGCCGACGCGATCGCCTTCGCGCGCGAGATCGCGGCGAAGCGCCCCCTGCCCCGCGCGTCCGAGAAGACCGCGCAGGCCGATCCCGACGCGGTCGCCGCATTCAAGAAGGAGAACGCGCGCCGCTTCCGCAATTTCGACGCGCCCGCCGCCAACATCGCCTGCGTCGAGAAGGCCGCCGACGGGTCGAGCTTCGCCGAGGGTGTCGCGTTCGAGCGCGAGCAGTTCATGGCGCTCATGATGGGGGTCCAGTCCGCCGCACAACGCCACATTTTCTTCGCCGAGCGCCAGGCCGCCAAGATCGACGACGTCCCCGCGGACACGAAACTGCGCGAGATCAAACGCGTCGGCGTGATCGGCGCGGGCACGATGGGCGGTGGCATCGCGATGAACTTCCTGTCCGCCGGCATCCCCGTCACGATCGTCGAGATGCAGCAGGACGCGCTCGACCGCGGCACCGGCGTCGTCCGCAAGAATTACGAGGCGACCGCCGCCAAGGGCCGGATGAAGCCCGAACAGGTCGAACAGGCGATGGGCGCGCTAAAGCCCACGCTCGACTTCGCCGATCTCGCCGAATGCGACCTGATCATCGAGGCGGTGTACGAGACGATGGAGGTGAAGAAGGACATCTTCACCAAGCTCGACGCAATCGCCAAGCCCGGCGCGATCCTCGCCTCGAACACCTCCTATCTGAACATCGACGAGATCGCGGCGTGCACGAAGCGGCCCGAGGACGTCGTGGGCATGCACTTCTTCTCGCCCGCCAACGTCATGAAGCTGCTCGAGGTGGTCCGTGGCGACAAGACCGCGGACGACGTGCTCGCGACCGTCATGGCGCTCGCCAAGAAGATCAGGAAGGTCGCGGTGGTCGCGGGCGTCACCTATGGCTTCATCGGCAACCGCATGCTGATGCCGCGCCAGGTCGAGGCGACCAAGCTGCTGCTCGAAGGCGCAAGCCCCGAGCAGATCGACCGCGTCCATGTCGCGTTCGGCATGCCGATGGGCCCGTTCCAGATGAGCGACCTCGCAGGCGTCGACATCGGCTGGCACCGGGACCCGAGCCGGATCGAGAATATCCGCGATGCGCTGGCGGCCGAAAACCGCTGGGGCCAGAAGACCAAGGCGGGCTTCTACGACTATGACGAGAAGCGCACGCCGTCCAACTCCCCCCGCGTCGCCGAAATCATCGACGATTTCCGCGCCAAGTCGGGTGTCACCCCGCGCGAGATCAGCGACGAGGAGATCGTCGCGCGCACGCTCTACACGATGGTCAACGAAGGCGCGCTGATCCTCGAAGAGGGCAAGGCGCAGCGTGCGTCCGACGTCGATGTCGTCTGGATCTACGGTTACGGCTGGCCGGTCTATCGCGGCGGGCCGATGTTCTGGGCGCAGTCGGAAGGCTTGCCAAAGGTCGTCGCCGGGCTCGAGAAATACGGCTTCCCGGTTGCCAAGTCGCTGAAGGATGCCGCCGCGAGCGGTGGAAAGATCAAGTAAATTCTACGCCCTCTCCCCTCAGGGGAGAGGGAGAAAGGAAGACCCGATGACCGACCTCGACACCTTTCGCACCGAAACCCGCGCCTGGCTCGCGGAAAACTGCCCGCCCGAGATGCGCAAGCCCGTCCGCTCGGAGGACGATGTCTGCTGGGGCGGTCGCCAGTTCAAGCCATCGAGCCCCGCGCAGAAGGACTGGCTCGACCGGATGGCGGCCAGGGGATGGACTGTCCCCGACTGGCCCAAGGCCTATGGCGGCGGTGGCCTGTCGCCTGCCGAGACCAAGATCCTCCGCGAGGAGATGGCAGCGATCAAGGCGCGCAACCCGCTCAACAGCTTCGGCATCTCGATGCTCGGGCCGGCACTGCTGAAATATGGCACCGAGGAGCAGAAGCTCGATCACCTGACCAAGATCGCGCGCGGTGAGATCCGCTGGTGCCAGGGCTATTCCGAACCCAATGCGGGCTCCGATCTCGCCGGCCTCGCGACCTCGGCGGAGGACAAGGGCGACCATTATCTCGTCAACGGCCAGAAGGTCTGGACCAGCTACGCGGACAAGGCGGACTGGATCTTCTGCCTCGTCCGCACCGACAAGAGCTCGAAGCAGGGCGGGATCAGCTTCGTGCTGTTCGACATGGCGACCCCGGGCGTCTCGACCAAGCCGATCCTGCTGATCAGCGGCAATTCGCCGTTCTGCGAGACCTTCTTCGACAATGTCGAGGTCCCCAAGGTCAACCGCGTGTACGAGGAGAACAAGGGCTGGGACGTCGCCAAATATCTGCTCGGCCACGAACGCGAGATGATCTCGGGCATGGGGCTCGCCTCGTCGGGCGGCAACCCGCTGATCGACGGTGCGATCGCCACCGTCGGGCTCGGCCATGACGGCCGTCTTGCCGACCCGCTGCTTCGTGCGTCGATCGCGCTGTTCGAGGTGCGCGCCAAGGCGTTCGGGGCGATGTCCGAACGCTTCATCGATGAATTGAAGGCGGGCAAGGCGCACCCCGCGCAGCCGAGCATGATGAAATATTACGGCACCGAGCTGAACAAGTCGCGCTACGAACTGATGATGGCGGCGGGCGGCTCGGACGCGCTCGAATGGGACAGCGACCGCTCGCGCGGCGGTGCGATCCCGCGCTCGTGGCTCCGCACCAAGGCGAACTCGATCGAGGGCGGGACGAGCGAGATCCAGCTCAACATCATCGCCAAGCGAATCCTCGAACTGCCGGCCTGAGCTCTACCGTTCTCCCGCGGAAGCGGGAGCCAGAATCACGAACGCTGCGCGCGGGGCTCCTGGGCCCCCGCCTCCGCGGGGGAACAGAAATGCCACTCTATCTCGACGACGACCAGACCGTCCTTCAGGACACGATCCGCGACTTTGTGGCGGAACACGCCCCCGTCAGCCATATGCGCGCGTGCGTGATGCGGAGGACGCCACGGGCTTTTCGCGCGACCTGTGGAAGCAGTTCGCCGAAATGGGCTTCACCGGCATCCTGATCGGCGAGGACCAGGGCGGACTCGGCCTCGGCCATATCGAGGCGGGCGTCGTGCTCGAACAGATCGGTCGCAACCTGTCGCCCTCCCCGTTCCTGACCACCGCCGTTGCCGCGGTCGAGGCGCTCAAGGGCACCGGCCAGGCCGAACGCTGGTTCCCCGGCATCATCGCCGGCGAAACGGTAGCAGCGCTGGCGATCGACGAGGCCGCCAAGCACCGCGACAGCATCGCGATGACCGCCGAACGCGCCGGCAACGGTTTTAAACTGACCGGCGCAAAGCGCTTCGTCGCGCATGGCCACACCGCCGACCTGATCATCGTCGCCGCGCGTACCGCAGGCGGCGCGGACGATGCCGACGGGATCACCTTGTTCGCGGTCCCGAAGGACGCCGCCGGGCTCAGCGCGAACGCTGAGCGGCTTGCCGATGCGAGCCTCGCCGCACGGCTCGACTTCGACGGGGTGGAGGTCGATGCCGATGCGGTGATCGGTGAGGTCGACGCCGGCCGCGCGCCGCTCGATCGGCTCA